>NZ_DATGKU010000182.1:0-96899 GCF_035294505.1 Chthonomonas sp.
CGTTCGGTGGTCTATATTGATGCCTCAGAGACCGTGCGGGTTGAACCCGACATCTTTGACGAGATGATGGGCGTTGAGCCGCAGGTGGAGCAGAGCCATTGGGAAGGTTCCGGGGTGATCATCACGCCGGATGGCTACATTTTGACCAATGAACATGTGGTAGGTCGTAGCGACAGCGGGCGCACAATTACGGTGACTTTGGCCGATGGAAGGCGATTCAAGGGGCATTTGGTAGGGGCGGACTATACCACCGATGTGGCGTTAGTAAAGATTGATGGGCATAACCTGCCGGCCGCCAAATTGGGAACGGTAAGGGGCTTGGTGCCAGGGCAGATCTGTGTGGCCATCGGAAATCCACTTGGCTTACGGTTCACCGTTACCAACGGGGTGATCAGCGCGCTCGATCGCCCTATCGCAACCGATGATGGACGCATCTACTCCCACCTCATTCAGCACAGTGCTGCCATTAACCCGGGCAATTCGGGCGGCCCCCTTGTGGATATCGAGGGGCGTGTTATCGGCATCAACACGCTAGTTCGCCAACATGCTGAGGGCATCGGCTTTGCCATCCCCATTGATACTGCCCTGCAAGTTGCCGAAGAGCTTAAGGCCTACGGCAAAGTTCCACGACCTTGGCTTGGTGTGGTAGTGCAGACCAATACGCCTTCTTTAGCAACACGTTTTGGGCTGCCACCGGTGAAAGGTGTTGTCGTTACCGGCGTGTACCGTGATGGGCCGGCGGCCCAAGCCGGCATCGAGCCGGGCGATGTTATTACCCGCATCAATGGCCGACCGATAACGGATAGCGACCAGTTCCGTGCGGTTACGCAGGGTTTGAAGGTGGGGAGCACGGTGACTCTGGAGGTGCATCGAGGCGACCAGTACGCCCAGGTTCAGGTTCAGGTGGCTCAACAGCCCTAACCCTGTAAAAGATTCGCGGTTCTGCCACAATTCTGGAATGGGAGGGCGGAGATTCTGAAGGGAGCGAGCATAAAAAATACAGAAAAGCACACATGTTCATTCAAGCGCGATTTAAGGGTACTATATCATCCGTACCGGTTCAAAAAGCATAGTGCACATTCGTGCCCGCGAGCAGGCAAATAAAAAACATCATCCATCAGGGGCGGTTTCCCTAACGGAGTATCGGTCATTGTCCGCGGGTTGCTGCCGTGCCTTCGGCAGCGGCTTCAGGAAGGGATAAGGAGTCACTCGCTATGGAGACAGGATTACAACGATGGAAGCGGTCGCTTTCGCTTACCAATGATCTAGCGACGGCCACCCCGGAGCAGCGCGAGGAGCTGTACTGGCTGCAGCGCTGTGCGGAGGGAGATGAGCGCGCCGTGCGCTGGATACTGCAAAAGTATCGTGATCGGGTTGTACGCTTGGCCGCTCAGGTATTGCGCAGTTCACGTGAAGCGGAGGATATAGCGCAGGAAGCGTTTGTAAAAGCGTTTCGCCAGATCGGACAGTTTCGTGGTGAGGTCAGTTTTTACGCATGGCTCTATCGCATCGTTGTGAACCTGTGTTTAGATAGGATGCGGCGTAAAAGCACCAAGCTTGAGACCTCTCTTGATGCGGAGGCTCTTTCAACGCTCGTTGCTCCGAGCGTTGATACCGATCAGCGGCTTGCTATCGAACAGATCATCAACTCGCTATCGCCGCCCATTCGTGCCGCACTCATTCTGCGAGAGGTGGAGGGTCTCGAGTATGCAGAGATAGCTGAAGTATTGGACATTCCTGTAGGCACGGTGCGCTCACGTTTAAGCGCCGCAAGAGAGCAGTTTCGCCAGAAGTGGCTCGCGTTGCAGGAGGAGATAGAGAATGTCTGATCCATGCCGGCGATGGCGCCGACTGCTTTCTTTGGAGATGGATGGGGCTTTGCCGTTTGCGAAGCGTCAGGAGTTGTTTGCGCATCTTCAGACATGTGCCTCTTGTCGCAACGCCTACGAGGCCTACCAGCAGATGCGGGCGTACCTGCAACAAGAGAATGGGTGTGGGGTTTCCCCCTCGTTAGATGACCGCGTTCTGCAGGCTCTAGCGCAACCGCAGCCTCTTACTTGGTGGGAACAGAGAAAGGCGGTGATCGTCTTTTTGGCTCAGGCTGCAGCTGGTGCAGTAGCCGCAGCAGCAGTTACCTGGATTTTGCTGCTATCTTCGCTTCATCTGTCGCGGCCCTCTCGGGGAGTGCCTGGAGATATACAGCTCACGAAGAGCCATCGTTTTGTGCCGGGCACCCTGGCGTTACCTTTAAACACCTCTTCACCGCGAGCAGCCCTCATGTGGCACTCGACTTCAGCGCCCGAAGTTCGTACGTATACCCCTCAATAGCCACGATGCCAGCTACGCATTCGCAGCCATGGGAGCCTCATCAGCCTAAGCCGCTTTTTACCGCTCCCAAAGGGTGGGGATCGGTAAAAGGCTGGTATTTCGGCATCGTTATCGGGGTTTTGGGCGGGCTGGCACTTCTGCCTTTCACTCGGAACATACTTGTCGCCCAGTGGGAGACTTCCTTAACCTCCGGATATAGCGGGTTGGTTGCGCCCATGCATCTATCGGCGAGTGACGCCGCCCGCCTAGAGTGGGTGGCGAATGCAGAGCCATCGGATGTTCTCGTGCAGATGGGGTTCATTTCGGCAAGCCTAGATCATCCTCTTTCTGCTTCCAACTTCTCAGCGAACACTCTCTCACGGCTTTTAGGGCTTATACAAAAACATCCGAATAGGGCGGGGTTGTACGCCCTTTTGGTGCGTGTAGCGCTTCAGCAAGAGAGCAGCGACGTGGTTGCTGCCGATCTTTCGATGAACCCTGTGCCCGCCTCCAGACCCAACACGCTTTCTCCTGTAGCACCACAAAGGGCAGCGATACTCGAAGCGGCCTTGAAGAGAGGCGAACAGCTAGAGCCGAACAACGCCTTTTGGCCGGCCATGCGCGCTTGGCTTTACTTTTCCGATCACCAGGAGTCACAAGGCGAGCGGGCGTTGGAACGTGTTATCTCTACTTCTCAGTGGGACTCGCATCTTTATGAACAGGTGTTAGGGGAATGGCGGCTCTATGCACAGGTTTTCGGCGATCAGGGGGCTTTACAGAAGCTTGAGCCGCTTACGCTACTCTCTTTCCCGCATTTGCAGGCCTTGCGGGCCATGGCTTTTCATGTGCATGATGAGGCCGAGCAGGATATAGCGGTGGGGCACCTATCTCAGGCGTTCCGGCTGCATCATGCGCTAGCTCGTTTGGGCGAGATACTGCGCGACACGGCCCCGTGGGCCTACGAGGCCCTTTTGGGAACCGATTTAGTGCTCATTGCGAGCACGGGAGATAAGACACCCTTGCAAGGAGAGGGGATGATCGACTCGTTAACTACATGGGAGCCTTACGGTCGGCGCTATCTAGCCCTGTTACGTCGTAGCGGAGAGGAGGCAGAGGCCCGTTGGCTAGAGCATGAGGTTATCAAAAGTTTGAAACTGCGTCAGACGCTGGGGCTTGCGCGTTCCGTGGCGCCCTATGATGGGGTACCGCCCGGTATTCCTCTTAAGGCTCTGCTGTCCGATTGGATGTTGGGAGTGCTTACACTGCAGCAGATGATGGGACTTTTGGGCAGCTTTTTTATTCTCGGTGCCGGGTCGCTGCTGATAAAACGGTTTCCGCGTGCACCACTTTTGCTCTTTCTGGCGCTTGCGATACTTTTTATAGGTTTGCTCTATCTCTTTTCCCTTCTACCCTCGATGGGGTGGGCATTAGGGGTTCTTGTCTGTGGGGTGCTGTTATGGCTGGTGGGTTTGTCCTGGCTATCTGGTCGTCTTTTTGACAAGGAGGAACCGAGAACGGAGCCTTCTTGGAAAACGAGCGCCCTTTGTATTATTTTAGCCTTCGGGGTAACGGCAGCTTTGTGGGGTGGGCTTCATGTGCAGATAGGGCAGATGCACCCTTTGGCGCGCGTGTTGTCGGGATTGGATAGTGTTGGGCCTCATGAAGACCAGGCGCAGATGCTTCTACGTTGGTTTCTTGGCCTGTCGTTTGCGTTTGTGGTCTGCATGTCGGGGGGAACGAGAAGTCTGTTGTTGAGGCACAGGCCTTTAGAGGGGGCTTTTCAAGTGGTTCGCAACCTGCTGTGGCCTGCGCTAGCCCTTATGGTGATTGTCTACCTCGCTCTGCTGCAGATTACCATTAGGCAGGATGCCCGCACCGCAGCGGCCATTCAACAGGCTGCAATTAATGATAGAGAGTGGGTATTAACGCATACATTGTCTGAATAGAGCACTTTTGCGGAAATATTGCGATTTTGCGGGTGAGAGTGCTATAATCTGCACTTGGTTTTCTAAATGGCGGTAGGCCACATGAGGAGAGTATGGAGCGTACTTTTATTATGGTAAAGCCGGACGGTGTGGAGCGACGGCTTGTGGGTGAGATCGTTCGGCGATTTGAGCAGAAGGGGCTACGACTGGTCGGCATGAAGCTGCTGTTGCCCAGTCGCGAGCTTGCCGAGAATCACTACGCCGTGCATCGTGAGCGACCCTTCTTTCAAGACCTTGTGAATTTCATTACCAGCGGGCCGGTAGTCGCGATGGTATGGGAAGGGCCTAATGCGGTACGCCTTGCCCGATCTCTTATCGGTGCCACAAACCCGCTTGATGCCGCTCCGGGAACCATACGGGGTGATTTTGCTACAGAGATCACCACGAATCTCGTACACGGTTCCGATTCGGTGGAGACTGCGGAAAAGGAGATAGCACTCTGGTTTCGACCGGAGGAGCTGTTACGCTAAGCGCTTCGAAAAATCTTGCAATCGGCGTAAAAAAGATTTCCCGTATTCGCGCGAAATGCGGTATAATCTGAGAGGTAGGGTAGAAGGAACCTTCCCTACTTTGAAGAGATTCTGTGCTTCCACAAGAAGTTGAAATAGGCTAGATAGAGAGGAACCATCATGGCAAAAACCATTGCCGAACGCTCCGCGAGGGGCGAGCTAACACGCGATGAGCTTATTGACCTCTATCGTCTTATGCTCCGTATCCGGCGGATGGAAGAGTCGGTCTACCAGAAATTCCACGAGGGCAAGATCGGGGGCTATCTTCATCGCTACGATGGTCAAGAGGCCCTTGTAGCCGGTGTCATTCCCCAACTGCGTCTTCCTGGGGATTATGTGCTCTGCACCTATCGCGATCATGCCCATGCGTTGGCCTGTGGCACCGAGATGCGCTCCATCATGGCGGAGCTTTTGGGGCGCGCCACCGGCTGTGCCGGTGGAAAAGGAGGCTCGATGCACCTGATCAATCCAGATCGCGGCTTCCTGGGCGGCGACGGCATTGTTGGAGGGCCGGTGCCGATCTCTCTGGGGGTTGGCTACGCGTTGAAATATAGAGGGGGCGACAACATCTGCGTCTGCTATTTCGGCGACGGGGCCATGAACCAGGGGGGAGTGCATGAGGCTTTGAATATGGTGGGTCTCTACAAGCTCCCCATTCTTTATGTGCTGGAAAATAACCAGTACGCCATGGGAACTTCGGTGCAGCGCTCCACCGGGCAGCCCGACTTCGTGTTGAAGGCGAAGGCGCACGGCATTGAGGGAGAGCGGGTAGATGGCATGAACGTGCTGACCATGCATGAGGTCGCTCGCCGAGCCATTGAACGCATCCGCCAAACGGGAGAGGCCTACTTTTTGCAGGCCGACTGCTATCGCTTCGTGGGGCACGGCATTGGAGATGATAACACCAAAGGTTGGATGTTCTACCGAACCGAAGAAGAGGTTCAAAAGTGGCGTGAGCGCGATCCGATCCTGCAGCTTCAGAAGTATCTCCAAGAGCACAGCCTTATCTCCGCGGAAGAGCTAGATCAGATCGAACAAGAGGCCCGCGCCGAGGTCGCCGACGCCATTGCTTTTGCTGAAAACAGCCCCGAACCTCCTCTCGATAGCCTCTACGATCATGTCTATGTGTAGATGCCAACACCAAAAGGGAGGAGTTCTTTTTTAGACCATGGCTCGTATGCGCTATAATCAGGCCCTGCGACTCGCCCTTGCGGAGGAGATGGAGCGCGACCCCAATGTGTTTATCTGCGGCGAGGACGTGGGGCAGTATCAGGGAACCTATCGGGTAACCGAAGGGTTGTTTCAACGGTTTGGCCCCCGCCGTGTGCTCGATACACCCATCAGCGAAATCGGTATTGCCGGCCTCGCTACCGGAGCAGCCATGGTGGGGCTGCGGCCGGTAGCCGAGTTCATGACTTGGTCGTTTGCTTTAGAAGCGATGGACCAGCTGGTGAATCATGCCGCGAAGATCACCTATATGTCTAGCGGTCGAATCCACTGCCCCGTCGTCTTTCGTGGGCCGGCCGGGGTAGGAACGCAACTGTCTGCTCAACATTCGCAAAGCCTTGAATCGTGGTATGCCCACACTCCCGGCTTCAAAGTGGTGGTTCCCTCCACACCGGCCGACGCGAAAGGCCTTCTGAAAGCCGCAATTCGAGACGATAACCCGGTGATTTTTATGGAGCATGCCAGCCTGTATGGGCTTGCCGGTGAGGTGCCGGAGGACCCCGATTTCACCATTCCTTTGGGGGTCGCTTCGGTTGTGCGCGAAGGCTCCGATGTAACTCTGATCTCCTATCTGCGATGCCTTCATCTGTGCCTCAAAGCAGCAGAGATATTAGAGAAAGACAACATCTCTTGTGAGGTCATTGACCTCCGTACGCTCGTGCCGTTAGACATGGATACCTTGTTGCGTTCCATTAAAAAGACCCATCGTGCCGTGGTGGTTCACGATGAGTGGCGCAATGTGTCTATCAGCGCGGAGATCGCGGCTCGGCTCTACGAGCAGGGCTATGACGAGCTGGATGCGCCCATCGAGCGCGTGGCCGGGGCCGACGTGCCCATGCCTTACGCGCGCAATTTGGAGCGGGCCGCCATTCCCAATGAGAACGAGATTGTAGCCGCGGTGAGGCGCACACTCGCCTAGGTCTCTAGACAAAGTATTTTTATCATTCCAGAAAGGTCGAAAAGAGGCTACGCTTCCAAAGGCATGGCCTCCTTTCTATCTGTTGAGGTGAACTCATGGCAGAAGTTCGCATGCCTAAAATGGGCGATGGCATGGAAGAGGGGACGATCATCGCTTGGCTGAAGAAAGAGGGCGAGCCTGTCGCCAAAGGGGAGGCCATCGCCGAGATCGAAACGGATAAAGCAAGAGTCCCTCTGGAGTCGTATGAGGAGGGGGTCTTGACAAAGATTTTGGTGCAGCCAGGCGAGACCGTCCCTATTGGAACGGTCGTTGCCATTGTCGGGGAGCCGGCCGCCCAGAAAACCGATTCGCAACGCTCGAACGGCGCAACGGTTACCTCGTCCACCGAGGAATCCAAAAATCTGCTTTCCTCTGCCCAGACGCCGATAAATACCTCTACTCCGCTCTCGCAAGCGACGAGAACAACAAGCGCTTCGTCGGAGGAGCGCGTGCGTGCCTCAGGCCTCGCGCGCTCCATTGCAAAGCAGTACGGCATAGACTTGCATCAGATCAAAGGCACCGGGCCAAATGGGCGCATCGTTGAGCGCGATGTACGTGCCTTTCTGCAAACCCAAACAAAACCAACGGCTCCGGCAACCGCTCCCACTGTGGAGCGAGCGCCAGAAACTGTGCCCACAACCGTTCCGGGACAAGAGATACAGCCATCCCGTATGCGCCGCGCCATTGCCGAACGCACGCGCAAGAGCAAGCAGAACATCCCCCATTTCTATGTCACTATGGTCATCGAGATGGATCGGGCGCGGACGCTTTTGCAGGAGCTTAACGCGGACGCAAGCGATGGAAATAAGATCACCATTAATGACCTCATCGTTAAGGCCTGCGCTATAGCCCTTACTCGTGTGCCCGAAGTTAACGCTTCATGGACGGATAATAATACCATCGTTCGCCATGAGGCCATTCATATCGGGATCGCCGTGGGCATCGAGGAGGGACTGATCGTGCCGGTGGTGCGCGATTGTCAGGCAAAGACGTTAAGGCAGATATCCGCCGAAGCCAAGCAGCTAATCGCCAAAGCCCGCAGCGGCCAGCTGAAGCCGGAGGAGTATAGCGGCAGCACATTCAGTATTTCCAACCTCGGCATGATGGGCGTGGATGAGTTTACCGCCATTATCAACCCGCCCGACGCTGCGATATTGGCGGTGGGCGGCATTTTCCGTGAGCCGGTGGTGGTTGGCGATTCCGACGAGATCGCCATACGTGCCCGCATGAAGGTGACCCTCTCCGCCGACCATCGGGTGCTCGATGGAGTGGTGGCCGCCCGATTTTTGCAGGAGCTGAAGCGGGTGTTGGAAGCGCCTCTATCGTTGCTCTCCTAAAGATTCGCCAGCTGAAACGCACATCGGTAAGAGAATGGGAACCTCTTTGCAAGCAAAATCCGGTAAAATGCACAGGCAGTACGGCTTCGGTGCCGTGTAAAGGAACAGGATGCCGTTATGAAACCGGCGCGCTTCTTCTTCTCTGAGAAGCTTCTCGAATACGATATGGGGCCGGGGCATCCTCTCAAGCCAATTCGGCTGGAAATGACCTACGCTCTTCTGGAGAGTTATGGTCTTTTTGAGGAGGCCTTGGAAAAGGTTGAGCCGGAACTTGCAAGCGATGAAGAGGTCTGTCTGTCTCATAGTGCGGAGTATCTTGATGTGCTACAGCGTTTGGAGAGGGGCGAACCGGTGCCCGATGTGTACCGGTATGGGCTAAATACACCCGATAACCCTCTGTTCCCCCGCATCTATACCGCCTCTATGCGCTATACGGGGGCCTCCATAGGGGCAGCACAGGCCGTGATCGAGGCAAAATCACAAGATGGCCAGCCGGTGGCCTTCAATTTGTCGGGCGGGCTGCATCATGCACACTACGGTCGTGCCTCTGGCTTTTGTGTGTTAAACGACTGTGCGGTAGGAATACGACGCCTGCTTCGTGGGTTTTCGCGGGTGGCGTATGTAGACATTGATGTCCATCATGGAGATGGGGTGCAGGAATCGTTTTATCGTGATCCGAACGTTCTGACCCTCTCGATCCATGAGAGTGGAAGAACGCTCTTTCCCGGCACCGGTTTTCCGGAGGAGATAGGAGAAGGGGCCGGATTGGGCACAAGCGTTAATATTCCGTTGGCACCAAACACGCCCGATGAGGTGTGGCTTTGGGCATGGCGCGAGGTGGCGATTCCTATCCTAGAAGCCTACCATCCCGAAGCCATCTTTCTGCAGATGGGAACCGACGCCCACGCCTACGACCCGCTCGCGCATGTCTGTTTAAGCGCGCAAGGGTGGTTGGAGGCCGTTAAGGATGTAAAAGCTTTGGGCAAACCCATTGTCGCCGTGGGGGGAGGCGGCTATAATTTAACCACCGTTCCGCGCATGTGGACGTTGGCGGTGGCCACGCTGATCGGCAAGGAGATAGCGGACACAACCCCGCAGAGCTATGCCTATCACGAAAGCATACCGCAGCTTACCGACCCCATCAAGCCGGCAGTCTCCGACGCAGAGCGCCAGGCCGCATGGGCATTTGCTAAAAGAACCGTTCAACAAGTCAAAAGCCTTCTCTTTCCTTACTATGGGCTAGGCAAATCCAGCATCAATTAACAATGCTTGCGAAGGAGCATCTCAAATCAACATGATCAAAGCAAAGTGGGTGCTATTCCCTGCACTGGGAATAGCTTTAACGATGATGTGGCAAGGCGCTATGGCGGCGCCTCAAGCGCAGCCGAATGCCGGGGCATCCCAACAGGCCAACAGTTCGGCCCCTAGTGGGGGCGCGCCGCAAATTGTGGGTAGCGTTTTTGGTGAGAACCTGACCTGGGACGACTTTATTTCCCAGTTTCGGAAGGACTTTCCCCAACAGTTTGAGAGTACCGTCGCCCAGGTGATCGGCCCGTCGGTGGCCGATCAGCTCTTTGGTGACAGCCCTAAAACGTCGGTTACGTTGACACAGGATGAGGTGCTACAACAGTTGAAACAAAACCCACCGGCTAGTCTCTACAATGCGGTAAATGCCATTTTGCAACTCATGATGGTGGAGCATGAGGCTGCTGCCGAGGGGGTAACCGTTACCCCTACCGAGGTCGATCAGGCGCTGGATCAGCAGCTCAAACAGTTGCGAACGCAGGGGATCATTCCGGCCAATCTCACAGACGATCAGTTTCTTGCCCAGCGCCATATCAGCCGCGATCAACTACGCGTGTCGGAGCGTTTTCGCTTGTTGCTCGAGGGGTTGATGAAAAAAGACCTTGAGAAGAAGCTTGGACACCCCATAGGGCCAGGCGATTTTGTGGATGCGCGTCATATCCTCATCAAAGCGCCCGACATTCAACCGAACTCCTCGGCCGCCGATAAAAAGGCTGATGCCGATGCAAAGGCGAAAGCCGAACAGATTCGCGCGCAGATTCTGGCTAAAAAGATCAGTTTTGAGGATGCGGCCAAGAAATATAGCGACGACACCAACTCCAAAATCCGAGGGGGTGATTTAGGCGTCTTCATGCGTGGGCAGATGGTGGCTCCCTTCGATGCAGCGGTTTTTAGCCTAAAACCGGGGCAGATCAGCCAGCCGGTACATACGCAGTATGGCTACCACCTTATCGAAGTGATAAAGACCGGAGATCAGATTCCGGCCGATCAGCGCCAACAGGTGCTTGATCAAGTGCTTAATCAACAGGCGAACGAGTATATCACGCAGCTATCTCAAAAGGCCGGTTTGAAAAACAACCTACAACCACCTCCGGCCCCTATGGGCTTGCCGCCGCAGGCCGGGCGTTAAGATGCTCTGCTAGAGAGGGACTCGGAAGATGCTAGGTCGTTCTTTAGGTTCGCTAATATCTGCATGGGTTCGCATCGCTTGGGTAGGCGGCCTTGGTTTAGGGCTTTGGGTGCTATCCCAAAGCCCTAACCTGCCCGTCTACGCACAAGGGAACGGCGATCAGAATCCGCCTTCGACTTCGGGTACCACCGTTACTCCAACGCCCCAAAAGCAAGAGGAGGATTTGAAAGCCCTTCAAAAACAGCAGCAAACACCTGTTGCACCGCCCGCTAATCCGCTGGTGCAGCCGACGGATAGCAGCGGCAAAAGCCTCAACGGCACGCCAAACAAGGCGGTGGAGCAGACCCTAGAGCAGAGCCTAAAGGATTTCGGAGATTTTAGCCCGAATCCGCCAGATGCCCGCACCTTTAAACGACCTGAAGACCTCCCTCTCTTCGGTTACGACTTTTTCGAGCCGGCACGAGAATACATTCTCGCCCGACGCGCCTTTTTGATGCAGTACTATCCCTATCTCAAAATGACTATTGGAGGGGCTGCAACATCTTCTTCTACGTCTCCGACCTCCTCAACACCGCCCACCAGCAATTCGAATACAACCGGCACGGTGCTGGGCAACCCAATGTCACAACCTCCCACCACTGCGCCCACTTTAACCCAGCCTACTCTGCCCATGGTACCACCTGCTGTGGGGGCGCCCTCCACCCAGCAACCGCCTTTAGGGCCTCTTGGCGCTGCAGCATTAGGAGCGGGCACAACAGGGCAAACCGCCGTACCCTCCGAGAACTCTCAGAACCCAACGCCCTCTTCGGGGATGGAGGGCCAATATCCCTATGCTGCCCCCTATAACTATCCCTATGGCGCCTACGCCAATATGCCTCCCCTGATGGGCTATCCCTATGGCAACCCTCTTTACCCACCATTGGGCAGCCCTTATGCGGTGCCTAGCGGCGTTTCTGGTAGTCCCACAACGCAACAGCCCGGAGAAAACGCGATCAATGCCTACAATGGAGTGGCCGACCCACTCGAGCAGATGGTGTTCAATATCATCTCATCCCCTCCCTTGAACTATCAGCTCTTTGGTGGAGATGTGGTGGTCGTTCGTTACTCTAATCCGGCTATGGAGCCGCGCGTTCTTACCTTGCAGGTAAGCCCGCAAGGGGAGTTGGATTTAGGTAAAGATGGGCGAGTGAATGTGGCAGGAATGACGTTGGCCCAGGCAGAGCAGGCCCTACGTGCTCATCTGAGCCGCTACTATCGCAATGTGGATGTCTCTATCAGCCTCTCACGATTGCGCACTATTTCGGTAACCGTGATGGGGCATGTGTTTGCGCCCGGCACCTACATTGTGCCGGCGGTGGCAACCGCTTTTAACGTGCTGTATGCTGCCGGCGGCCCCACAAAGGATGGCTCGTTTCGCGATATCGAGGTGCGGCGTGGCAATAAGGTTTTGCCTCTGGACCTCTATCAACTCATGGCCGATCTACCCGCCAAGGGAGGAACCTCTCGCTTCGATATTCCGCTTCAACCGGGCGATGTCATCTTCGTGCCCGGCACCGACGAACGAGTCTATGCTATGGGAGAGGTGCGCTCACCGGCTTGTTATGAGTTGAAGCAAGGGGAGACGTTGGCCGATCTCCTACACCTTGCCGGGGGGGTTCGCGCTGCCGGAGTTAGCCACGCGGTGCAGGTGATTACGGTGCAGCCAGGAAAGGCGAGGGTGATTCACACGGTGGACCTCGCAGATAGCTCTGCCGTTGCGCATTTTCGCCTTTATGATGGGGATATTGTGAATGTGCTGCAGTTGCGGCCTACCATTCAGAACGTGGTACGGATTGAGGGGGCTGTCGCTCAGCCAAGCGCCTATGCGCTCACCCCCGGAATGCGCGTGGCCGACCTGGTGCAGATGGCCGGTGGCCCTCTAAGTGAGGCCTACCTCCAACGCGCCGCTCTCTACCGATGGAACCCAAGCGGCATTCCAACCTACATTCCCATCAATTTGGCCGCCGCTCTAGAGGGCGATCCCACAGCCAATATTCCCTTGCAACGGTGGGATAAACTGGAAATTTATACCGTCCAACAAGCGGCCTTTATGGGGGAGCGTAAGGTAACCGTTCGCGGAGATGTACAGCGCCCAGGCGTGTATCAGTATAGCGAAGGGATGCATCTCAGCGATCTGCTGCTGAAGGCCGGTGGGCCTCTGCCTGATGCTGCCTTAGTGGTGGATGAGCGCCAAAATGGAGATGGAAGCAAGCGCTACTACTATGCCACCCTAGATGAGCTACAGGCGGGAGATAGTAAGAAGAACATTGCGGTGCACGATAACGATGTTGTTGCCGTCTACACCGAAGCGCAGGCGCAGTATATGCCGGCACATAAGGTGGTGATCTTAGGGTTAGTGAACGCTCCCGGTCAGTACGATAGGGGCGAGGATATGCATCTCAGCGATCTGCTGCGACTCGCCGGCGGGCTACTGCCAAACGCCAGCAACCAGATCGTGATAGCCCACGCGCGTCAATTCGTAAACGGCAACGAAAGCCCCACCCAAACCGTGATGGTTACGCGAGGCCCCCACGGAGAGTGCGTGCCCGATCAAGACCCCCTGTTGCGCGATGGGGATGTGGTGACCGTCCCTGGAGTGGGGCATTATCAGGAAAAGCCGATGGTGGCCTATATTCAAGGGCAGGTGGAGCATCCGGGCCCCTACATTATCACCAAAACGACCCGTATCAGCGATCTGGTTCGCATGGCAGGTGGGCTAACAAAAGAGGCATTTCCCGAAGGTGCCCAGTTCAACAGAAACCCAGATGAGATGGCCTCGCCGGAGCAGAAACAACTTGCTCGCGTCATTAGCGACCTTTCCGACCTCTATAACCAAAGTGACTACAAACGACAGCTAGCGCTTTCCGACTTAGAGCGCATTAAGGCTGCGGGCAATGCGGCCACAAGCAGCGTGCCGCTCACTACCAACGGGCAGGCCGCCACTAGCTCGGCCGCGGCCACATTGGCTTTGGAGCTTTCCAAGCGCGATCTGGTCTCGCCACCGCGGGAGCTTGGCCCAACCGACCTGCAGCCCAACGGCAACATCGCCATTAACCTGCCAGAAGCGCTGAAACATCCGGGGGGACCCGACGATCTGCTTTTGGCAGACGGCGATCAACTCACCATTCCAACCGTACCAACAACGGTACAGGTTATTGGCGCCGTTGTTCAACCGCGAGGGGTGATCTATCGTAAGGGAGAGGGAATTTCTTACTACGTCAATCAAGCAGGCGGTTATGCTCCGGATGCGGCTTTAGACCATATCGTGGTGATTCATGCAGGGGGTGGTCTCACGCCAGGCTATAAAGTGCGCTCTTTAGAGCCTGGCGATCTGATCTTTGTTCCTACGAAGGTGCTTGCCGCCAAACTTTCGGGGGGAGGAAACAACATTGAGGACTTCTTCCGCGCCCTTACCACCAGCGCCATCATTTTCCGCATCGCCACCGGGCTGGTGGGCTTGTAAGGCGGTCGCGCCGTTCCGTAAAAAGTGAGGCTAGGCTCCAGTTTGAAGGCGAAGATACCGAAGAATCTCTTGACAAGGAGCGAGCTGTCGTGCCAAAATAGTAGAGGCTTTTCGGAAAAGCTCTCTATTCCCCGCTAGCTCAATCGGCAGAGCATTCGGCTGTTAACCGAAGGGTTGATGGTTCGAGTCCATCGCGGGGAGTTCCAAAGGTGACAAGGTAGAACTTCAACTGAAGTTCTACCTTTTTGCTTTGTAGAGCAGACGCGGGGCCGGATATTACGCACTACAGGGGGCAAGTAGACCAACTAGACTGTAATCCAACAACACCATTTTGTGAGAGTCAAGGTGCAAGCATGAAAATATTAGGACTCGACGTTGGAGAAAAAACGATAGGGGTTGCCATAAGTGATGAGGAGGGGCGTTGGGCTTTTCCGCTGAAAACCATTGTTCGCCAGGAGGGATGGCGACGCGATATGGCAGCCCTTCGTGAGCTGATAGAGGCGGAGAAGATCGGGCGGATCGTGGTGGGAATGCCCCTACAGTTAGACGGGCAAAAAGGCGTTCAAGCCCAGAAAGTGGAGGCGTTTATTGCCATTTTGCGTAGAAATGTGCGTATTCCCATAGAGGTTTTTGATGAACGTCTCACCACGGTGGAGGCGGAGAAGGCTCTGCGTGCTTTGGAGACAGACCCACAACGCCGAAAAGAGGTCATAGATGCGAATGCAGCCAGTTTGATTTTGCAGACCTATCTAGACCGTCGGCAGAACAGAGAAAAAGAGCCGTTCAAGCCGGAATCACTGTGATTAAGAAGCATGCAACGAGCCGACCATATAGAGAATGCCCTGTTAACGCAGTTTTTGTCGAATCATGTTGGGGTTTAGCAACATGGTATTTAGGCACCTGTTGCGCACTCCCTTCGCCCTCTTGGTCGTCGGATCGTGTACAATAAGTGGTATGGGCATAGGGCATCTTGCTTGAGGCAAAGCAACGCGCCCCTCGTGATGAGTGTTTGAGATGGCACTATCTGGCGAGAGTAGAGAGCGTATGCAGCAAGAGGATGGGCGTTCCGAGGGAACCCCACGGAAGTCGTTGGATGCAAGTAGGAAGGGAGGGGAACGGAGAGGGATTTTACGATTTTGTCCCCATCGTTATGTGCGTTCCGTTCTCGATATCGCCCCTCAGGAGCTATGGGAGCGCGGGTTTAAAGGGGTTATTTTGGATTTAGATAATACGTTGGTTCGGTGGCAAAAAGAGGAGATCGAGGCCGAGATGGCGAATTGGATTGAGGGGCTAAAGCAACTCGGTATTCGCATCTGCCTGCTCTCCAACTCCTTGCGCACGGGGCGGTCGCAGCGTATTGCCCGCCGTTTTGGCATTGAGGCGGTGGGATGGGCAAGGAAGCCTTCGCGAAGCGGGTTCCGACGCGCTTTAGAGGCGCTTGGCACCTCGCCTGCGGAGACGGTGATCATCGGCGATCAGATGTTTACGGACATTTTCGGTGGCAATCGCATGGGGTTATACACTATAATGGTGCAACCGTTACATCCGCATGAGTTTCTCTACACGCGTTTTGTAAGTCGTCCGCCGGAGCGGCTCCTTTTATGGTACTTTCGGCGTAGGGGGCATTTAAAGGAGGCACGGCTTTAGGGCTTCATGCAGGAGATAAGTGGAAAAACACGCGTGGTAGGGGTGTTCGGTTGGCCGATAGAACACAGCTTGTCGCCGGCCATGCACAATGCCGCCTTTGCCGCTTTAGGGCTTTCGTGGGTCTACGTGCCGTTTCCAGTGCCTCCGGATGGGCTACGAAAGGCGCTTGAGGCGCTGCCCGCCTTAGGGATTGTGGGGGTAAACCTAACGATTCCCCATAAAGAGCGGGCTATGGAATATATGCACAAACTCACTCCGATAGCGGAGGCTATTGGGGCGATCAACACGGTGCACTGCTTGCCGGAGGGGCTTTTAGGGGATAACACCGACGGGGAGGGTTTTTTTCGCCCTTTGCAAGAGCGCCACTACGAGGTTAATGGCAAAAATGCGCTGTTGGTGGGGGCCGGAGGAGCAGCACGGGCGGTGGCCTACACGTTGGCTCGAAAAGGCGTTAAGAAATTGACAATTGCAAACCGCACGCCGGAGCGTGCCGAACAGCTTGGGGAATGGTTACGGGCGCGCTGCCCTTTGCTTTTTGAGGTAGAGGCCATAAGCTTAGACTGCCGGTCGCACCTGCATGCGGTGATGGAAGAGGCCCAACTTCTGGTAAACTCAACGAGTGTGGGGATGTATCCCCATCATGAGGCGGAGCCGCCGATACCGCCGGAGTGGCTTCAACCGAATTGTTTGGTGTACGATCTCGTCTATAATCCTATGGAGACGCGCCTTTTGAAGGCAGCGCGAGCGCGCGGTTGCGCAACCATAGACGGTGTGCAGATGTTGGTGTGGCAAGGCGCTGCGGCTTTTGAAAGATGGGTAGGGCAAAGCCCACCGGTGGCGACGATGGAAGCGGCCGTAAGAGGTAAACTACAGGGAGTCTAGAGACGTAGCCGAAAATAGAACCGATGTTCCGCGTAATGGGAGGGAACAAAAAAGACTACAAAGGTGTTCTATATAGTTAGCAAGGTCTGCGTGTCTTTTTGGCCTGTGTTAGCAAAAATGCGTGGTGGCGGAGGCGGTTATCCAAAAGCACTCATCATTCGTTTATCATGAGACCGTTTCTGCCGAAGGGGAGCCTTCGAGCAGCACAAAAAAAGTGCTTGCACTCACAGAAAGCTTGTGATATAATCGGTGCAGCGTTTGACAGCAGTAAACGCAAGCGCGGTTCTGTGGTGGCTGCGTTCGTCGCAGCAAGCTGAAGACAGAGAGAAACCAACACGAACTCGCATAGGGTGGAGATAACTACCATGGTAATGGCACGCAAAAGTATGGGCGACTATATGCTGGAAAAGGGCTACGCCTCCCAGAGCCAAATAGAAGAGGCTCGAAAAATCCAGCAAACAACCAAGCAAGACCTTGCACGCATTCTCATCGAGATGGGCATTAACCCCGTACACGTCTACGAGGCAAAAGCCCAGGAGATGGGAGTCGCTTTCGTTAACCTCACCACCTACAAGCCGGATCCGAGCGCAATTAACGTGGTGCCCGACCATGTGGCCAAGGCCCACAATGTTCTGCCGGTGAAAAAGGATGGTCAGGTGCTCTATGTGGCTATGGGCGACGTGAACAACCTCGAAGTGCAAGATACACTTCGTATGGTCTCACGGTGCCAGATACGGCCGGTTCTGGCCGTGCCCGACCAGATAGAGCAGGCGCTTACCACCTATTACGGAGGAGGTGTGTCGGCCAATGCCGGCTCGGATGGCGCCAAGCCGAGCACGGAGCTCGTCGATTCGGATGCGCGTTCCGCCATGGCGCAGGCGATGGCCGAATACGGCGCCCGTGGCGATGCCGCTAAAGAGGTGGATGAGGAATCGGACTTGCGGGAACTGGTGGATCAAGCACCTATTGTTCGCCTTGCGGCCACCATCTTGCAACAGGCCATCAAAGAGCGTGCCTCCGATATTCATATTGAGCCAGATCGCCGTGGAATTCGCGTGCGTTACCGCATTGATGGCGTGCTCCACGAGATCATGCAGATGCCCGCCTATCTCAAGCTTCCTCTCGTGGCCCGCTACAAGATTTTGGCTGAAATGAACATCGCCGAACGACGCGTGCCGCAGGACGGTCGTATCGCCACACGCTATCAGGGCAAAGAGTACGACCTGCGCGTCTCCTGCTTGCCCAACCTGCACGGGGAGAAGATCGTCATGCGCATCCTCGACAAAAACAGCGTGATGATCGGTCTCAACAAACTCGGCTTTCTGCCGGAGGTGCAGGCACAACTCGAGGAGCTTGCCTCGCAGCCTAACGGTATGATCCTCTCCACAGGACCTACCGGACACGGGAAAACCACCACCCAGTACTCCCTGCTGAACAAATTGAACACGGTGGAGAAGAACATCCTAACGATTGAAGACCCAGTAGAGTACGTGCTTAGCGGCGTTACGCAGGTGCAGGTTAACCGAAAGGCTGGGCTTACGTTTGCCACAGCCCTGCGCGCCTTCCTCCGCCAAGACCCCGACATCATCATGGTAGGAGAGATGCGCGACCTCGAAACCGCAGAGATCGCCATTGAGGCCGCTCTTACCGGTCACCTCGTTCTCTCCACGCTGCACACCAACGATGCGCCATCGGCCACCATCCGTCTTATTGACATGGGCGTGGAACCCTTCCTTATCTCGGCGACGGTGATAGGGGTTCTGGCACAGCGTCTCGCACGGCGCATCTGCAACGAGTGCAAAGAGTTCTATGAGGCGCCGGCATCCGACCTGAGGAAGTTTGGCTTTAAGGTAGAAGACCCGGCCCAAACCGTGCAGTTGGCGCGAGGGCGTGGGTGTGAGGCCTGCCGCCATACCGGCTATCGAGGGCGTATCGGCATCTACGAGTTGATGCGTGTCAATGCCGAGATCGCTGAAATGATCGTGCGCCGCGCCCCTTTGGCCGACCTAAAGGAGGCTGCAAAGGCCAACGGCATGATGGAGTTGCGTGAGGATGGGTTGGCGAAGGTGCTCCAGGGCATTACTACCCCTGAAGAGGTGATGCGTACGGTCTTCACGGCAGGTTATTGAGCCTTCTGGAAGATTTGGTGCGTATACTATTTAGAGAGCGCGCTATTCTGACAGCGCTCTCTGAAAAAGCACTCTTTTGAATTCTGAAAGGGTTTTACGGAAGTGTCAAACATGAATCCGCCTAATCGTCCACCCCAACAAGGGACGCCACCGGTGGCCAACCCACTGATGGGCGCTCCGCAAACCGGAGGAACGCCCCCGCCACCGGTAAGCCCTCCGCCTCAGGCGGTGCAGGTAACAAGCGCACGCCCTGCACCGCTCGATGACGCCCATATAGACGACCTTCTGCGAATCGTCGTGGAAAAGGGCGCCTCCGACCTGCATCTGGCTGTGGGCATTCCTCCGGTCGTGCGCATTGATGGCGCTCTGCAGCCGCTGCCCTTTGAAAAGGTGACTCCGCGCGACTCGCAGCGCCTCGTCTACGAAATCCTCACCGACGAGCAGATACAGCGCTTCGAGACCGACCTCGAACTCGACTTTTCGTATCAGATGGCGCGCTCTGCCCGTTTCCGCGTAAACGTGTTTCGAGATAAGGGGAATGTGGCGAGCGCCTTCCGCCAAATTCCGCAAAAAATCCCCACCATCGAACAGCTCGGACTTCCGTCCGTGCTTATCGAGCTAACCCGCCTGCCCCGCGGGCTGGTGCTGGTAACAGGGCCTACCGGTTCCGGAAAATCCACCACGCTTGCGGCCATGATTGACCGCATTAACTCGGAACAGAGCCGCCATATCATCACCATCGAAGACCCCATCGAGTACCTGCATACGCATAAGTTCAGCATTATCAACCAGCGCGAGGTGGGGCAGGACACACGTCAGTTCAGTAAGGCTCTGCGTGCCGCCCTGCGTGAAGACCCCGATGTAATCCTCGTCGGAGAGATGCGCGACCTAGAAACCATGCAGATGGCGGTCTCCGCTGCCGAAACGGGGCACCTGGTGTTTGCAACCTTGCACACGAACTCGGCAGCCACTTCGGTGGAGCGCATCGTCGACTCGTTCCCGCCAGGCCAGCAGGAGCAGGTGCGCCTGCAGCTCTCTAACAACCTTCAGGCCATTCTCTGTCAGCAGTTGCTTCCGCGGGCCGGCCAGCCCGGTCGTGTATGCGCCATGGAGATCATGCGGGCTAGCCCGGCCATTCGCAATCTCATCCGTGAAAACAAGGCCCACCAGATCACCTCGATGATCCAGACCAGTGGAAGCCTTGGTATGCAGACCATGGATCAAGCGTTGCGCGACCTCTATCTGCGCGGCATCATTACGCTCGAGGAGGCCATGTCGCGCGCAATGAACCCAACCGAACTCGAAAAGATGATCCGTACCGTCACCATGCCGCAAGGGGGCCAGCCCGGCGGCCAGGGCGGTATGAACCGATACTAGGAGGCTGTCCATGCCTATCTTTCAGTACACCGTAAGCGATGCCACAGGCAACGTGCGCACGGGGACGTCGGAAGCCGAAAGCGAAGAGATACTTACTCGACGCCTCCAAGAGCAGGGCTTCCGCGTCACCACCATAAAGAAGACCGGCAAGGCGCGAGGGACGACCTCCGGCACCGGCTTCGGTCGGGTAAAGCTGCGCGATGTTGCCATCTTCTGTCGGCAGTTCTCTACCATGATTGACGCGGGCGTCTCGCTGGTGCGTACGCTCGATGTGTTGGGGGAGCAGACCCAAAACCCCAAGCTTCGCCGCATCATCAAAGAGATTCAGGTAGAGGTGGAGGGCGGTTCCACGCTCTCAAAGGCCATGGCGAAGTACCCTGCCGTGTTCAATAACCTCTTCATCGGGCTTATCCGAGCTGGAGAGGTCGGCGGTGTCCTTGAAGAGTCGCTTCAACGTCTCGCTCACTTCCTCGAAAAGGATATGGAGCTGCGGCGCAAGGTGAAATCGGCTCTTACCTACCCAACCATCGTGGTGATCGTGGCGGTGCTCATTGTGTTGGGCTTAACCACCTTCATCGTGCCGAAGTTCATAGACCTGTTCAAAGACCTGGGCGTGAAAGAGCTGCCCTGGATGACACAGGTTCTGGTGGACTTCAGCAACTTCCTGAAGAGCGAATGCTACATCGGGCTGCTTATCATCTTCCTCGTGTGGTTTTCCATCAAGATGCTAGGCCGTACCCGCCCGGGCCGAAGGTTCATTGACCGCTTCAAAATCTCCTGGATACCCGTCTTCAGCAAGTTGATCCACAAGGTCACTTTGGCACGGTTTGCCCGCACGCTTTCCACGCTGCTCTCCGCCGGCGTGCCCATTCTGCAGGCGATGGAGACGGTGGCCGGTGCGGTGGGCAACGTCATTGTGAGCGATGCCATTATGGCAGCACGTGCCCGCATTCGTGAAGGCGAACGCATTAAAGACCCCCTGGAGAAGAGCCGGCTCTTCCCGCCAATGGTCGTCCACATGATCTCCATCGGTGAGGAATCGGGTTCACTCGATCATATGCTTACGAAGGTGGCCGATTTCTACGAGGGTGAAGTGGATGCACAGTTGCAATCGCTCACGGCGGCCATCGAGCCGATAATGATCGTGTTCCTGGGGTTCTGCGTAGGTTTCATCGTTATCGCGCTCTTCATGCCGCTG
Organism: Chthonomonas sp.; assembly: GCF_035294505.1. Taxonomy (NCBI): domain Bacteria; kingdom Bacillati; phylum Armatimonadota; class Chthonomonadia; order Chthonomonadales; family Chthonomonadaceae; genus Chthonomonas; species Chthonomonas sp. Next base: position 21,493 of record NZ_DATGKU010000182.1, read on the forward strand.
ATTCAGGTGGTATCCAACCTGAGCGGCGGTGGTGGCGGCGGTGGCGCGGGTGCAGGAGAAGAATAAAGCCCGCCCAACTGCCTTGTTCACGCTCCGTTTGAACCGGCCAGGCCCCCCTAAGGGGAGCCTGGCTGTAGCCAACTTCTGAAGTAGAAAATACTATGATCCTTGTGCCCCGCTGGTTTCTGGGAGCTGTGGCCTTTCTTTTTGGCATCACGATAGGAAGTTTCCTAAACGCGGTTATCTATCGGCTTCCAAAAGGACTATCTCTTTTGGAACCTCGGTTTTCCATATGCCCGAATTGCGGGCATCGCTTAAACGCCATAGACCTCGTGCCGCTGCTAAGCTTTCTGTTGCTGCGTTGCCGATGTCGCTACTGTGGAAAACCCATCGCCTGGCGCTATTTCGGGGTGGAGCTGCTAACCGGTGTTCTCTTCGTCATCATCGTGCTGCGCTTTGTGGAGATCGGTGCGCTTTTCTGCCTCGCCTTGCTGGCGTATACGGCCGTGCTGATACCGGTTTTTTTTATAGACCTGGAAACCTTCACCATACCGGATACACTGAACATCCTTCTGTTCTGTATTCCGGTGGGGCTGGAGCTTATCGAATGGGGGCGCCATATTCCCATCCATCCGTTTGTAGGGGGATGGCTACCGGTTTCGATATGGGGGGCCGTTATCGGGGCGCTTATCTTCGGAATCATTCGCATTTTGGGCTGGCTGTGGAAAGGCATCGAGGCCATGGGATTGGGAGATGTGCTGTTAGCGCGCGGAATGGGCGCCATGCTGGCCCTGCAGGTGGCACGGGGCGAGAACCCGCTGCGTCTGCTGCCGGTGTGGGTAGTGCTGTCGTCCCTATCCGGACTGATTGTAGGGCCTGTTTTAATCTATCTTCGGAGGCGCCGATCGCCACAACCCTCTGTGACGCCCACTCCGCCTGAAGGAGACCAGGAGGGCGAACCTGTAAGCCCGGCAGAGTATCTGCTTCATGAAATTTGGGCTGTGGTTTGGTGCCTTCTTCTGGGGGATCTCTGGGCGTATCTGCGCGATCTCTGGAAACGATGGAGAGGCGAGAAAGTTCATTACGAACACATTGCAACCGGAGATTGGGTGCCTGCACCAACCGCCATTCCTTTCGGGCCTTTCCTGGTGATCGGTTTCTTCTTAGCGATTTTTTGGGGCAATGCGCTCACCGATGCCTATCTCGCCTATGCGTTTCCTCGATAAGGAACCAAAAAAAGGCAAGTGTCGTCAAACTTCAACAGAGACGTGCTATACTTCTGTAGAGGGAGTTTTTAGAGGAGCTTCGTGCCATGTTCGTGCCGTCTGTTCACAAAAATCGTTCGGCCTTCACGCTGATCGAGATGCTTGTAGTTATAGCAATTATCGCTATACTTGCAGCCATTCTGTTTCCTGTTATCAGCAGGGCGAGGGAGCAGGCGCGCGAGTCGACCTGCATGTCCAACCTGCACGATATCTATGTGGCCCTCAAACTTTATGAAACGGACAATCACTCCTATCCACCGGTATTATGGCAGTTTGCCGGTATATCCGGCTATAAACCTCTGTTCGGCGCCAAGCTCCTCAACAGTGACGCGACTTTCTCCTGTCCCGACAACCCCACCAACAACCAAACCCTTACCGTGAACCAAGTGGTATATCCTGCGACGGCCAGTTCGACACTGGCGAACCAGCCGGTTGTCTACACGCCACTTATGCAGCACAATGCCGGAAACGCCGTGACCCTGCCGGTAGGGCAGAATGCCTCCTACTATCCGTTCGATTCCTACGATATCGGCCCGCAGTTGGATAGTAACGGCAATCCTGTGCGTAACGCAGGTGGCTATGTTTACGAACTGCACTACAGTTTGGACTGGACGGGCGCATCGGGGCCTGGGGATGCCCCAAATCAACTCAAGTATGCCGAGACGGCGAACCCATCCCAAACCGTTATTACCTGGTGCACCTATCATGCCGCGGTTAACGGGGCCGATAAAACGCTTGTGATCCTGCTGAACGGTACGGCCAAGGCGGTAGATGCAAAAACTTTTGCTCAAAAAGGACCGCTCAAATTTGCCCAGTAACTACGTCATTATCATGGTGAGTCCAATAGAAACTACAAAAAGCCGCTATGAAGCGTTCCAACGCACATAGGCAGCTGAATGGGGGATGAAAAATGCCTGCAACGTCGCATAGAAACAGACGAGCGTTTACATTAGTAGAGCTTCTTACGGTGATAGCCATCATTGCCGTGCTTGCCGCTATTCTGCTTCCGGTATTTTCCATTGCTCGGGAGCAGGCACGTCAGGCGACCACAATGGGCAACATGCACGACGTGTATGAGGCCGTTCGGCTCTATCATGAGGATGAGGGCACCTATCCTCCGGCTCTTTTTGGTTATGCGGAGATAAAGATCTTTCTGAGCTCAGGCGGTTCAGGCAGTTCAAGTTGTACAACTCCTCCGGCCGGAATGCCGCAGGATGAACCCGCGTTTGAGGAGGAACTGAGTAAACCAGACAACCATGATCCCAGCAAAGGCACCTGTTTTGAACGTGTTCCGATGGGTCAGGCGACCGAGTATTTTCAGCCAACAGGTATTGGCGCCTACCTTTATCCTAACAAACTAAAAGAAATGAACGCTTTTCTGTGTCCCGATAACCCGTCAACCGATCAAAAGCAGGGAAGTATTGCCTACTGGCCACTCACCCTAACGAATGGCCAACTAGTTCCGGTTACTTGGGTACAAGGAAATAACAACACCAATCCACCGCCTGCCTGCCCTACCTACTCAGACATCGATCTACCTCCGCCACGCAGCTCAGATGATGTGAACTATCCGAACAGGTCTTATGTGCAACAAGCTAAAACGTTCTATGTGATGGATAGTATGGACATCGGTCCCATGCTGGATAGCAATGGGAACTGGATACACGATTCCAATGGGAACCCGCTGTACGAGTACCATTATGCTTTGGACTGGACCCATCAGCTCTATAACCAGAAAAATGGATGCGATACCACTGCGCAGGTACCGGTATATGGTTTACCATCCAACCCACCGGTGGTGTTGAGCAATCAGCTGAAATACAAAAACCCATCGCCGGAGACCACCGTCATCACATGGGACACCTATCATGCTGCCGTGGCGCATTCCGGAAACGTTATCGTGCTGTTGCTTTCCGGCACAGCACGAAAGATGAGCGTGCAGCAGGCGGTAAACGAACTGCCTCTCAACTACCACTAAACTGTTTTCGAGGCTCGCCACGCTGCTTTGAGTTTGTGTTAGGGGCGACCCAATGGGTCGCCCCTATCTCTGATAGGCGCAGGGCTGACAATTGTCCTGTCGAGCCGGAGACGAGATAAACAACTGTCATTTCGAGCCGAAAGACGCTTGTCATTTCGAGCCGAAGGCGAGAAATCTTAAGTTCCATTCCCACCAGTTCTGCGGGGTGGTGTGGGGCTGCAGAGACTGCCAATCTCGCGGTTCTAGAGGCAATCTGCACAGCAAGCCGGTTTTGTTCGCCCCCTATCCCATCCTTTCCCCCGATTCGGGAGAAAGGGGGCGGTTGTGGTTAGTTTCCGAAGGGAAGGTTATCATAGAAAACTGCCAATAAACTTACTGGTCTCCCCTCTCCCTGATAGGGGGAGGGGAGTGGGGGTGGGGGCTGTAGAACCGGTGATACGACTGTCATTTCGAGCTGAAAGACGCTTGTCATTTCGAGCCGAAGGCGAGAAATCTTAAGTTTCAATTCCTTCACGGCTCTAGAGCAAGTTCGCGGAGCAAGATTGCCTTGTCCGCCCCCTATCCCATCCTTTCCCCCGATTCGGGAGAAAGGGGGCGGTTATGTTGAGTTTCCGAAGGGAAGGTTATCATAGAAAACTGCCAATAAGCTTACTGGTCTCCCCTCTCCCTGATAGGGGGAGGGGGAGGGCGCCCTACCCCAGAAAATCTTTCGATTTTCTGGGGACCCCTGTATCGGCCTTGAGGGGAGTGGGGGTGGGGGCTGAGGAGCCAGCGATACAACAGTCATTTCGAGCCGAAAGACGCTTGTCATTTCGAGCCGAAGGCGAGAAATCTTAAGTTCCAGTCCCACCAGTTCTGAGGGGCGGGGGTGGGGCTGCAGAGACTGCCAATCTCGCGGTTCTAGAGGCAGTTTTGCAAAGCACGCCTATCTTGTCCGCCCCCTATCCCATCCTTTCCCCCTATTAGGGAGAAAGGGGGCGGTTATGTTGAGTTTCCGAAGGGAAGGTTATCGAAGGAAACTGAGAGTAAACTTACTGGTCTCCCCTCTCCCTGATAGGGGGAGGGGAGTGGGGGTGGGGGCTGAGGAGCCAGCGATACAACAGTCATTTCGAGCCGAAAGACGCTTGTCATTTCGAGCCGAAGGCGAGAAATCTTAAGTTCCAGTCCCACCAGTTCTGAGGGGCGGGGGTGGGGGCTAGAAAACATCGGTTTCGTGGAAAATCGGCGAGACGCAGCAACTTGTGGAACAATTTTTTCGGTGTGGTAGTCTCAAAAGAAGGAAAATCAGGAGCCTAGGCAGAACTGTGCTAGCGCCGCCGTAGCGGCGCCTGGGAGAAGGCAAATTGACCATGAGACCGTCTTATTCCAATAAGAAACCGACCCTAAAGCGGCTTATGCGGTGGTTTCCGCTAACCGCTCCAAAGGGGGCTTGCTCACAAAGACGCGGTTTTTCGCTCATCGAAACTCTGGTGGCGATGGTTATATTGGCCATCGGCATTCTCTCACTGGTCAGCCTTTTCCCCGGCGGTTTCGTGGTGCTGCAGCGCACCAGCGAAATGTCCACAGCGCAAATTCTGGCCAATGAGCAGCTCTCCGACCTGCGCCATATGGAAGGTCCTCCCATCGCCGTGCTCTCGGCGCTTCCGAAGGCCGATGGAACCATCCAGATTCTCAACGGCACGAACCCGGATGACCTCAGCCCGGCAACTCCGCAAGAGTTAGCTGCCCTGCAGGCGCAGTATAACTTCGCCTTACCCACCGGTTTTCTGCCCTACTTCTTCTCCGATGTGAACCGTATTCGCTATATTCAAGGGGAATCGTTTACCATCCCTGTGGAGGCTGCAGGTGTAGGAGGCTCCATCCATATTCTGCAATACGGCCCGGTCTACAATGTGTTTCATACCGATAGCAACGGGAACCCTGCGGATAGTCTCACGGTCCACGGCCCTCCTATGACCCGTGTGGTGGAGGACTCGCAGCCCAATATCAACAACCCGAATCCTATCCCCGTGCTCAACTCACCCGATGAGTACGCCATAGACTACGCGCACAATCAGATCGCTTTCTATCCACGCCCGGCCCCTAATGCCAACGAGAATCGGCCTAACCTCCGTAAGTTTGATCTGACATTTCTAACCTACCAAACGGATGCGAACGGCTATCCAATTCCTGGCTCTTATCAAACCCAAAAAGTTAACATTACAGTACCGGATATTCCCGCAGGTCAACCGCTGGTGCCGATTTGGCAGCCTATCTTCAGTTCAAACACGTCACCACAGCTAAATCCACAGACCAATATCGTCCCCTACAGCGATCAGGTAAGCCGCGCGTTCCGGCTTGTCTCCATAACGCCGGGGCCGAACCCTCCATTCACCGACGACCCTTACGAGTATGCTTGGCTTAGCCCCCAGGAGCCTAACAACGCCAACCGAGGAGTGCTTCTCTTCAATCCGCTAGGTCATGTCTCCTCGCCAACGCCTACTGCTAGTGGTACACTCACTCAGCCACAAAACCTCGTGGCCTATGTGGACTACTTGACGTATGATAACCACATTATTCGAGACGATTCGGTCATTCCAAGCCAAGCTCCCTACACCATTCGTCTCTCCTTGGGGCACATTCTGTCTCAGGGCGATACCCTACCTGACCAGACCACCTACAACGGCCTCTTTCATAACGATCCGGCGGATACCTCGCCGGATGATGCCGACCTGATCGTGCAGGATATGGATAACGGGCAGCAACTGTGCCGTATCGTGGCCGGGCAGAGCACGCAGGGCAGCCTAGTGGCGGCCACTTTGGATGCAAAAAATGGCATCCTTACCTTCAGTCAGCCCGGAATCGAGAACAACAATCTTCAGAATGCCCCTATTCGCATTTTCTATCGAGCCGATAGGCGTTGGGGGATGCAGATCCAAATGGCAACCCCCTATTATCAACTCGCAAGTAGCCCGACCCAAATCACCTCAACGTACTGCTGGGTGGGAGATGGCACTAACGGCTCTTCACCCACGCGCATCTACTTTGCGTTGAGTGAGGCCGGCAAAACGGTGACTATCGGCGAAGTGCACTACGCAACCGCCAATACCAATCCCAACGATCCCACAACATACGGGGTTGCCCATAACGTGACCCTGCAGATCAGCGACGTGAATCGGGTGGATGTGGTGAACGGGGCGCGCTACGTTTACGCCGATATTACAGATCAAATTCCGAATGCGACCGCCCTTTCGGCGGTGCCGACGGGGCGTGCAGTGGATTACGTATCTGGCATGTCGGTGCGTAGCCGCGTGGTGTGGAGTGACCCAGGCAATCCGAACTATATTCTGTGGCGACGTATTGACCGTGACACGGTGTTGACGCGGCAGAGCGCACCGTAGACCCCCTCTGTCGCGTGGTATGAAGGAGCTGGAAACAATGGTAGGGATTCAATCTTTAAAGAGGGTAAAAAGCGCTGCGAACCATGCGTTCTCGCTGATTGAGCTGCTTGTGGTGATCGCCATCACCTCTATCTTGTTGGTGATCATCACGAAACCGCTCATAGATGGTTTTAACCTTGTGAACCGAGCCAGCACGCAGATCGAGAGCCAGGATACAGCCCGTGATACCCTGCGGGAGTTGTCGGCTCAGCTCTCCAACGCGGTTTTTGTCTACGACAACAACACACCGCAAACCAAGATCAACCTTTGGCTCTACGACCAGAAAGGAAATCCCTACCTAACCTCTGTGCCCTATGGCCTCATCGAGTTTGTCTCCCCCGGCCTTCAGGGAGAGCAGGGCAACAACCCGAATCAGCCGATAGACCCGACCACCGGTCTGCCCATTGTGCCCGGCGCCCAGGTCGCGCTGCCTTTGGCGCCGGGGCGCACCATCACGCGTTTCTTCATCGGCCTGCACGATAATCGCTCCGGTGTGGATACCTCAGGCTACAAACAGAGCGGCATGCCGGTAGATGGCCAAGGAAACTACCACGGCTATGCCAACCGCTGGACCGACCCCCAGCTTGCTTCCAGAGACAACCGAATGACGCTCTATCGGGTGGAGTTCACTCCCTATATTCCCGACCCGGATAACCCAAGTACCTTCATCCCCAATCTCTCTTTACTGCATACAGGCACAAACCCAAGCGCGCCCACCGACTCGAAGACCGATCCGCTTATCTTGGATGATCCGAACTTTTTCTACGATGCCACCAAAGCAGGAGCCGGAGATACGGGTGACCCCAAATGGGGTGTGCCGGGATGGCAGAAGATTGCCGAACGCTATGGCATGCCCACAACGGTGGTCTATCGCTGGGAGAATTGGGCTGCCTTGGCGCAAAACTTGATTCAGGCCAATAAAGGCGATGCCATCTACCTCGATAGAGATAACAACGGCAACATCGTGTACGATGCCAACGCTCATCCAACGCCGCATCTCCTCATCAGCTTTGTGCCCTCCTCGGTGCAAAACGAGGCGGCAACGCCGATGAGTGCGAGTGCAGCCGGAGATGAGACGCCCTACTCGGCGCCTCCAGTTTATCAAGCTCGGTATGGGGCTTGGGCCACGCCCTATGGGGTTTCTGTCTATCGTTCGAGCACGCCTGGGGCCGACCCTCTTTCACAAAACCCACTTACCTACTTCCAGTACTACGTGGATGCTGCCGGCAACGGGCACGTCGTGGAGCAGACGGTGAATCAGGGCGCCGTGCCGCCTGACCCAGCCACGCTGCCCGATATTGGGCCCGATCCGAACCCGCTCGGCTTCTGGACGAACACCACCAACCTGCAGTTCGCTTTTACCGTGGACCCGGTGTCCGGCCTCGTCAATTTCGCTTTTCCGCAGTGGGTGCTGAACCTTCAGAGTGGCTATAAAGGGCCGCAAGTGTACTCCCCGGCCGACATCAATGCGGGCTATGGAGGGGCATATAACTCGCGCTACATTTTACTGTCCGATCGGTTCGATCCAGCACTGGATCTAGTTGCCCCGCCAGTTCCCCCGCCGGCTGAGCAAGCGAATACCACCTCACCGCTCGGATACTTCCTGGAACACTACGATCTCCAGAATCCGTTTAAGGTACTCCCGGAGATCGTTCCCGGCAGTGAGGTGGTCATCGGCCCCGATCAGCGTCCGGGCCCGCACTATGGCTACGCTATACAGTACACACGGGTTCCGTCGAGCCAGGATGTGATAGGCCCGAACCAGTATAAAATCAACTACATGGTGGTGCCAGGTTATGACCTTAACGACATTACAAAAGACGGTAAACATATAGACTGGCAATCTGTAGAATGGCGTTTGATGGTGGGGTATATCGCCTTCGATAACCAGCCGGAGACGTTACAGTCGTCTGGCGGGGATAACCCCCTCGCCGGCCTATTCTATCGGCATAACCTGCCCACACAGAAGGTCGTCAATGGTCAGGATGTACCTGCCGACCCGGTTCAAGTGACCTATCAGTTCCAACTCAACCAGCCTTCGGATGTGGTGAAGGTGAGCTATCGTACCCGTAGCCTTATAGATGTGGTGCTGAGCGCGCGCCTATTCGATCCCTCTTCGGCGACAGCTCAAGATACCAACCTTGTCTCTAAAGTGCGCGTGCGGAACCTTCAGCGCTAAAATGTCTTCTAAATGAGTGGCTGCTGGCCAATATCATCATGAATTTCGAACCGTTTAGGGTCGAATAAACGAAAAAACCATGTCCAATCCGCAGATATCGTTCGATCGGGTTTTTAGACGCCGCCCTGCCGAGCGCGGCCAAACCCTTGTCATCGCCTTAGCGGTGATGTTCTTCTTGTTGGTGATCGGAGGGCTTTTCGTGGCCCGCATCGCCCGCAATCTCGTTGTTGCCGGTAACAGCCGCGATTCGGCAGAGGCACGGCAGCTCGCTCAAGCCGGCTTGGACTACTGCAATACCATGCTCAATAGTAGCCTAGAAGGGGCGGATTGGCGCCCCGACCCCACTCCGCCCCTCAGCCCTACCGACCCCGATTACTTCTGGCTGGTGCGTGGGTTTTCTCGTATTCCCATGAAGGGCGGGCGCGCCCTGGTGCGTGTGGCCTACGATCCCAACCCGAACAATCCTCTTGGCCAAGCGCTCACCATCGAATCGGTGGGGCGCCCCGGAGAGCTACCCAATCCGCCCGGCAGTGACCCAACCGTTTTCGTTCCAAACGGCAACTCGCCAACCCTACGCAGCGAGTTGGTGGCTTATAAAGAGATCGGGCTGACGGACTACGGGCTTTACATCACCGGTAAAGACCGGCGTACCGTGCCCAACTACGTGGGAACGCCCGCCATTGGCGCCTACCCGGCCACCGTTTTGGGCAACCCCATGCTCGGCTTTGCTCCGTATGCCAATGGGGCGGCCCAGGTGGGCAACCAACGGTTTTCTATCTTCGGCTTTCCTATCTACTGCAACGGCGATCTCACTTTTGGAGGGGATACCTATCTCTATGAGAGCCATCGAGGGGGCAATGCCGGCGTGATTCAAGAAGGGGTGTTCGTGAACGGTAAAATTCGTGTGGAATCTAACCATCCACAGGCTTTTTACTCCACCATAGACGACACGGCGCTTCCTGCCTATCTTAACGAGCCGATCAATCTACCCCCCACGCTGTTATCCCCAAACAATAACGGTGGGGCGGTAATACCCTCCGATGGCATTACGGTTCAGCAGCAAAACCTGGCATTCAACACCTATGGCGGCATCCTTCGTGACGCAGCAGGTTCCAGTGATGCTAATGGGTTTACGCGGAGCGTTCCGCGCCTCGACCCACCTAGCCTCGATACCGATCTCTACAACAGTAACGATCTTCGCTATCGAGTGCTGACGAAAAACTCCGGATTTTGGGTGAAACTGCCGAACGGCAGCCAGTTCAATACAGGGCAATATGGGTTAGGCTCCAACATCTACATAGATAATCAAAGCGATCTGCAAAAAGAGACGAATGTGCCCGGAGTGAATGGTGGCTATTCGCTGAGAGCGAACTGGATAGACCCAGGAGCCGTACACAACTACTGGAACGGGCCCTTCTATATTCCGCCCGGAGTGGAGGTAACCCTGCTTGGCAACGCCATTCGGCTGACACGGCATGATGGGAAGGTGTTTTATAATCCGGATGGTTCTTCTGCCGGCAGCACCATCACCATCCCACTCTGGGACTACGCCCGAAAGCAGATGGGGTTGCCGCCTCTGCCGCATGATGGGGATGACCCTGCAGCGCGGCAAGCTGCCGGTTTGAAGAACACTACAATTAATGCTGGCAATGGAGAGAACTATGCTGTTGGTGGCGACCCGAATGCCTATGGGGTGAATCTCACCCTGTTTGCCGAGGGCAATATCATTGTTCATGGCGTCTATGGAGCCATCACGAACGTTAAGGATACGGCAGAGAGCGCTACGACGAGCAAGCTTGCGCGGGTTCATATCACTCTGGTTACTCGTGGTACCGCCTATATTGACGGCAGCGTGGTGGCCGGCGATGGCTATGTGGATAACAACGGCGGTATTCATATGGAGCATGCATCTACCTGCGCTATTCTTGCCGAGGACTACGTTTGTGTAAATACCACGCAGTTCATGCGCACCGTCTCGGCAAATGTTTTCAGTCGGGTAAACCCGGATTTGCCGATCTTCTCTACGCCGATCGGGGTAGGGAGCGAGTCGTTGCCTACCTTGGATATGGAGTTTAACTGGGGAGTGAATCCATCTACATATACCTCTAACGGGAACCCCGTGCCCATCTTTCTCATGGTGCGCCATGCGGCAACCGGCCCGTATCCTGCCCTATTCAACCTGCTGATAAACCCCGGCCTTGCCAGCGCCCCTAACGATCCTCTCTATATTTTCCCGTTCTTCTTAGGGTTTGGCAATAGTCCGTCATCAACGGGTGCCTTGGGCATTCTCCCACAGGTGCCTGGACTACCGTTAGATGATTCTTCTATCCTGCCGCGCTTCCAACAGATCGGGCTTCTCATCAACGGCCCACAGCCTAGCTATCCCGGCATCTTTGCAATAGGCAACCAACGTACCGGCCCATTTTTTGCCCAAAACTACCCGCCGATCAACGCTCCGGGATACGATAATCTCCTGCGCTTCCAGTTCGATCAAACGTTGCAACAGCTTTCCGATTCGCCGATCCCCCAGAGCGACTATCAGTTAAGCACGGCGATGATTACCCCGCTTGATGTGCGCATCGAGGCCCTGCTTTATGCCCAAAACCGCTCTTTCTTCGTGATCCCCGGCTACGCTTTCAACCCGGATGCCAACGATTCTCGCTCGGCCTATCTGGCGCGCAACAATGTGCGTGTCTCCTATAACGCGCAAGATATCGCGGATTTGGCCAATGCAACGCCCTCGGCCGAACGCGCCTCGAAGGATGTGTTTCCCTTCTACGATGAGCCGCCCGACGTGCGCATCACCATTTGGGGAGCGATAGCGGAGAACTATACGGCCTCGGAGGGCGATCAGGCTGCCTGGATGCATCGCTGGGGCTATATCCCGCAATATTACGGCTCGACGGCCTACTACCAGAACACGGCGGCACGCGTGCAGGTGCCCGACGACCACCTCTATAATAGAGATTTCGACGACCCGAACGCGCCCTTTGAAGGCTACGATCCGGGACAGGATAATACCATAGACTACCGTACCCCACTGGAACAACAGAACGCCAACTACCTGCAAAACGTCACCGCCAATCCGGCATTGGCCATTACCAACGGCCTGCGCTACGAGTACGCGCCGATCTTGGCCATGCCCTACTATCGTGCTACCGACCTTACTTTGGCCAACTCGGCGCTTCTGCGGCGACAGAGAGCCTTGCGGGTGAATATCATACAAACAACGGGAGCCGACGGCACGTCCTATACCTTCGTTCAGACATTGCCGCCGATACCCGATCTGCCTGTGTGCCCGAACTATCTTTACGCGGGTGAGAACTCGGCACGGATAGGCATCGATCCGACGGATAGCGATAACTTGACTTCCCTAACCGCTTTTGGAGGATAGGTGGTTGCCATGCGCACCGAAGAGGGCATTGTGTTCGATAAGGATAAACCGACTATGAGACACAAGATATCTCCGCTACAACACGTTTTATGGATGGGGCTGGCTCTGGGGATATTAGGCCTTATCTTGTCTTGTCCGAAGGCGTTCGCCGATGCGACACGCTACACCACACAGACCCGGCAGATCAAGGCGTGTGTGCTTGTCTCCAACGCGACTTCGCGGGTGGTGAACGGGCAGGTCGTCAAGAACGATCCGGTTCCTTATCTCTTCTATGCCCTCGATGCGCGTACCGACTATAAACCGGCGGGTTGGCAGTTCGTAAACCCCTTAGCCCCCTCCACAATTACTCAAGACATTTATAACCGCTGGTTGGCGCGGCAGATCAATTCCGACCCGGCCTTCCAAAACGGCACACCCCAGTCGCTTATCTTTCGTGTGGGAGCGCCGGTTAGCAAAAATATGGGCGCCTATTGGGAGGAAGACCTCGACACGATAAGCCAGCAGGCGCTCGACAGCTACGACATCGCGTTTCTCCCTCTGCAAGGTAGCCGATTGGGGGCGGGAACCATTCAATTCGATGAAAACGAGGTCGAGAAACTCCGCCAGTTCGTCGATTCGGGCGGCATCCTTTGGATAGAGAACGATGGAGCTGCCGGCATCACTTCGGACGGCGGCAACTTCCTGTTTCCGTTGCAACTGGCTTCTGCAACAGATAGCCCTGGATTTAATATCCTGCAGCCCCTATCCACCCTTTTCAACGATCCCTACCCGATCTCTTTGGCGGATACGGCGAACTTCGCACATACGTTTAGCGGCAACATTTTCGTTGCCTTGAGCGGAGGGCTTATTAACTCCACTTTTGTTGACCCCACTATAATGACCCCGATATTGGGCACCTCGGCTCCGTTTGTCTATGCGGGCAACTATGGGGCCGGCCATATTCTGCTTTCAAGTGTTGGCATCGCGGCGGCGATCAATGCCGCTCTGGGCGCCCCAAATCCGATCAATGTTACCGGCAGCGCCAATGATGGTGCCGTGAGCGGAGATACCGTGATCGCCGTTCCCACCACACCGCTTAAGTTTGCCTACAATGTGGCCGCATGGACAGGAGCGATGCCGGCAGCGAATGCCAACTCCCATCGCGATTCGTCCACTCAAGAGATCATCGGAGCGAACTTAGAAACGGCCTGGTCTACCGTGCCTCTGAACAATCCTCCCAACCCAGGCTCCGGTGTAGCCATTGACCAGAACGTTGCCGCCTATGTAGACGGAAATAACGGACTTCATGTTTATAACTTGCATCCGGGGCAGGCCTTAACAGGTTATTCCCTTTTTTCGGATAACGGAATTCCCGACTTCGTGTATGGCACCCCTTACGATGAGATATGGAATACCTTTTTAGGTGCCAATGGCCGCTACTCTACGCCCCTGTTGGCATCGGTAACGAATCCGGCCAATGGCCAAACGGTAGAAGTATGCGCCGTTACCAACTCTTTGGGGGTGACCGGGGTGTTTAACGCGCTGCCCGGTTTCCCCGGCCCTCTGCAATCCACATCGCCGTTGCTGTTTCAGGTAGGGCAGGCCGGGCAGGCCAATGCGGCTATTGACGACACGGCCTCGCTGCTCGATCCACTGCCGGTTCCCGGCCCTGCCTACGCCGGAGGAGTGCTATTTGCGCCGGTTTATGACAACGCCAACAACGATGCCGGCCATGCCTGGCATGTGGTGGCCGTAGACCTGCTCGGATCGATTGCAGCGGGGCAGACCGTCAACGCCTTTTCTAACAACGCCAATGGAGTGGCTCCGTCCGTGAATCCGAGCGCTTTGGCCAACGGATTGAGCGACCTTGTGGGGCCGCTGACGGTTGGGTGGGTGCCCGACCAACAGACGGGGGCGGAGGACGAGGTGGTCTATGCGGCGGCCCAAGCCGAGCCGAACGGAACGCCTGCGTCGCAAGGGCAATTGGTAGGGCTTTGGTTTGCAACCAAAAATGAGCCTTTGCAGCCGGTAGACCAACCTCAGAATGGGCTTAATTATAAATTTGAACCGCATGGAGCGCGCGCCTGGGTGCCATGGTACCTTACACCGCCGAGCGGTGCCAACACGCTCGACTTGACACCGGTAGTGCACGTTACCGAGACCGATACGAATACCGGTAATGTGATAGATGTGAAAACCTATCACCTAAGCGATGGGGTCTTTACGGTAAGCTACAATGGACCTCCGCCACCTGACGGAACCGGATCGCCAAGCGGGCACCAGATCGTGGTGACTTTCAATGCGAACAACGGGATTTTGCTAAACGATACCACGAACCATATCGTTCGCACGGTCAGCGTGGACTACACACTTGATTGGCCGGGAGATGCGATCAACGGGATAAGCCCAAGCCAACAAGATATGCAGCTCGTCGTGCAGCGAAGAACGTTTACGCTCTATCCGGAAAGCTCCGTCTCCTCTCCACACTATCTTATCGGAGGGGCTGTACTCGATGACCAAGGAGCGGCCCTCTTTGCTTCCTCACCGCAGGGCCTTACGGATAAAGTGATGCAGCCGGGCACGGTGCTGCCAGATCGTATTTATAGCGTTACCGGCCAATACTCGACGTTGAGCGGCCCCGCCTCCGGGCAGGTGGTTAACTGGATGTTCTCGCCTATGTATGGCGGCACTTTCGACGGCAACACCATTCGCCCGAGGCTGGTCTATACCGATCCAACCACCAATGCTCAGGTTCCTATGGTGCAGTTTCGTGTGGTGGGGCAGCCTGCACTTCTGAACGGCACGGTCTATGTGGTTGGAGTGGCCGCGGATGCCAATGGGGATAAGTTTACGGCTATCCTTGCGCTCAACAGCCAGATCAACCCCGTGGTGCCGTTGAACCCACCGATCCTGTACAAAACGTCGCCGACCGCCGCACCGGTTCAATTGGCCGTTCAACAGCCCGATTTTGTGAACTCCACCACCTCGCCCGCCTATATCACCTTGCCGGCCGGTACCGGCTACGCTCTGGATACGCAGACAGATGCCCAGACGGGGCAGGTTTTTGCCACGGCCATCCATATCCTGAATATGCGCCCGATCAACGGCATTGATGCCTTTAACACAGCACTGCCCATCTTCATCTCGTTGGGCAATACAGGGGTGCGTCAGGCGATTTATGGCAGTAACGGCTTCGGGCCGCTCGATAACTTGGCCTGGTACCTGCTTATTCCCAATTTCGGTGCTCAGGCCACTCCGCTCCCTGCCTCAGGGCCAACGGTTGCTGCGCAAACGCTCTACTATGGTACGGTAGATGGGCACATTGCTGCCGTAGATTTAAACGCCGCCCAGCAAGGCAAAATCAGCGTTCATGTAATAACTACTCTCACCAATCCAAACAATGGAAGCCCGCTTATCCAGGTTATGATCAATCCTCCGGCAGCAGCGCAGGGCATTGTGGCTGTGGGGTCGGGAGCCGGTATCGCCGCTTTAAACAATCAGTTGACGGTGATCGCCGATGCCAATCGCATTTTGGAAGTAGATGCCGGCGGGAGCGCCGTTTGGAGCCTAAATACTACCAAAGCGGTTTCCACAAACGGAAACACGGTCAGTGTTGTGAGGGTGCCTTTCCGGCAACCGTCCTCTATTAGTCTGTTCGGGCAAGGGAACTACGTAGTGGCCGATTCGGGCAACAATCGCGTCGTCGTATTCGACCCATCGGGCACCGTGCTGCAAGAGATAACGGCTTTTAACAACGATATACAGGCCCTCCGCCCTGGAGAACCCCTTGCCCTCAATCATCCCGCCGATGCCCAAATCTATACCGATAGCCAAACCAACGGCACCATTACTATCCTGAGCCGACTCACAGGGGTTACTTACACCTACACCGGCCCCTACTATGCCGTTCACTACGTGATCGCCGATGCCGGAAATTACCGTGCCATCGAGGTTGTGGATGTGTTCAATCCAAATACGGGGCAATACATCCAGCTAACACCGAACAACCCGAACTATCCGCCGGTTACCATGTACCATCAAGTGATCTTTACCACCCGCTCGTTAGGGGAACAAAACGGAAGTTTTCGCTATCGAACTATACAGCAGTTTGTAGACCCAACCAATCCGAACCAGATTGACATGGTGGCTGCGGTGAGCGATGTGAGCTTGTCAACGGTTTCCGGTGGACAGACGGTGGCGGATTCCTTGAGAAATCAAGAGGGGCTAGGAGGCGCCTTAATGATCTTGTCGCGCTACAACTATTTTGGTCCGAACGGGGATACCGATGGAAATGTGATCGCCTCCATCAGCCAGCTTAAACTCTATAACGCACAGGGGCAGTTCGTCGCCTATGTGCCGGTGAACAATCCGGTCTACTTCCATGCCTTCCCCTATACCGATCCGAAAACGGGTAATCGCACCATTCGCTATCTGTTAGCAGATAATGCCGGCTGCTACGAGTTGGCACCGGATGCCGATGGAAAAAATCTCGATATCGTTTGGCAGCTTACCGATGCGGATTACTACCACCTCACGGGGCGCCATCTCTATGCCGTAAGCATTCAGCGCCTTCCGCAAGCCGACTATAGCTCTGTGTTGGGGCAGTTCGTGCCGCATTATCTCATTACCAATGCTTACACCGGCCCGGACAACGTTGGAAACTACCCCAATGTGAGAGAAGGTGAGGTGCATGGAGAGGTCTTTGAGATACGTGGGATAGACTATTATACGACGGCAACAGGGCCAAACGGTACCTATAACGGATATCAAAATGCAGGAACGCTCTATGCTCCAGGCCCCGGACCGGCACCTTTCCAAAATCAAACGCTGTTGCTTGGCAACCCAAACAGCTGCATCGTGCGTATGGTGCCGCATGAGACCTTAATCCAGACGGATGCGGCAGGGAACCTGCTGCAACTGCCTATTTTGCGCAGTATAAGCTTTACAGGCAGCGATGCTTCAAGCTTTACGTTACAAGATCCAAAAGCAAGTCTTCAGCCTTAGGAAAAAGATGAGGGAACGAGAGATGAGGCACAAGAGTGCGCTCTCCTTTGGGATAATATCGCTGTGTGGATTGCTCCTCGCTTTCGCGGCGATGGGGGCACAAGCTCAGTTCGCCTTTACCAACGACGACTGGACGCTAGACCGTGGCGCGCTAACGCTGGATGCAAATAGCAATGGGCTTGCGCTGCGTCAAGGCTACAACAACTTCACCGATCCGGGTAATCAACCCGGTGAGGGACTGCCTCGGTGGGTATGGCCGACCGCCGCAGACCTGCTCGGCGCACAGAATGGGAGTTCAAACCAGACCTCAAGCGTCTCCGCTCTTAATCCCATCATCGTGGATAACCCCCCTGGATTTCAGGGAAATAAAGAGATTTTTGATCCTAACGTCACCCAGAACGCCCTCTCGGTGTGGAATACGAACGTTTTTACCGTTCCACCCATAGCGCAACGAGTGCCACAGGCCGGCTTCTCTTTTGGAACCGACCCCACCGATCCCAACAACTTCGACTACGGCATCGCCACGACGCAGCCGGTTACGATTACCTACACCGACTCGAACGGCAACCCGGTGACGGCAACAACCGACCAGCTGACCCAACTGCCGTATGTGCCTCCTCAGCTCTATGCTGCGGTGAACAACGTACTCAACAATGCCCAGCCGGTAGCCCAATGGACGATGGGAAACCCCATACTGCCCACTTCCCTACAGGGGGTTACCCTTAACTATACCGTGTCCATCTGGTCTCCAGGAGATGGTACCTTAGATGCCAATGGCGTCCCTCATCCCGATCTAAAACATGCTTTTGTGCGGGTAAGTTGGTTTCACACGGTTAACGGAAATACGATCAACAACACCGGCACTCCTGGCGGAGGCGGTGTTTACGATGTGGTCAACAGCCGTATCTACATGGTAGACCTCTCTGGCGGGCCGGGCTGGCGCGTTATCGGCCCTTATGCGGCTTCTAGCACCACATCGGCGACGCCGGCCGTCTTTCCTTATAACAGCAACGACCCCACCAGCCAGATCGTGGTGACCCTTTACGTGCTCACCCCAGATAATCCCAACGATACCTCTCTCTATCTTCATCCGCCCTACATCACCGCCGACGCCGTGGAGTTTGTGCCGCTTGGCATCGCCAACACGGGGAATAATGGCGGCGCCATCGCGCAGTCTCCTCTAGGCCCCATCAGCGCTCAAGGACGTGTTCTTGCTCCGGTGGTTGGTAGCAACAGAGTGGTTACCAACCCTAACGACCCGGAGTTTGGAAAAACCGTTTACTACGTGGCACGTGAAGAGACGATTGCGAACACACCACCCACGACGCCGGTAGACCCAACGCAGACACCCCTAACACCCGGCAACGATGCTTACACCACCTTCACCGTGCCGGTATTCTACTGCCTGAACAATGAAGACGGCATTCAGATTGTAAACGGCCAGCCTCAAGAGCTGCCCTCCAAAACCCGTGTGCGCTGGCGCTATGTGGCGCTGCCAGATGCGGGGACGGGTACCTGCACGGCCTCTCCTTTGCTTGCCAACGTGCGCTGCCGTGACGGCAAGGTTCGCCCAATGGTCTACTTTGTGACCACCGCAGCCGGTGGAACTTTAGGGCATATCTATGCGCTGGACCCGGTTGGAAATAACCCCTTCGGCCCAGACCCCGGCGATCTGTCCACCCGCACCACAACGGCCTATTGGGTCTATCCGTCGGTGCGACCCCTGTTGGGAACGGCCAATGAGCCACCGAATGCCCCGGCTCAGTGGGAGGACCCCAACTTTAGCCTTCCGGCAAATACGGGTACTTTTAGCCGTACCGGCTATCCAACCTTTAGCTTCGGGCCGGATCAACCTACCGATTCGGGCGGCCACCTCATCTACGACGGAGATATTATTCCCAATCCCAATACGGCTGCGGCAGCCACGACTCCCTATATTGTGCGAAACGACACGCTGCTCACCATGACGGGAATGACATGGACGCCTACGCTGGTGGACGACCCTGATAACCCGAATGGGCCCCAACTGTTGATCGTAACCGCACAAGGCTCGGACAGTGGACATGGGCGTGTTTATGCTTTCGATGCCGGAGGGCGCGGAGATTTCGGCACCATTAATGTGAATAATCAGCAGTTGGCTGTTGCGGGGACGACCCAACGAATCTGGACATGGCCGCGCTTCGGCGCCGATACCTTCCATAGGGTGAACACACCGAGCGCCACCGGTGGCTTCAATATGGCCGACAACTTTAGCGACGAGCCGCAGATCGGGTTCCTTGCCGGGTCCCCTATGTACGACCCGAACTATGCCGGAGGAACTGCCGAGAAGCCTTTGATCGTGGGCACTTCGGATGGCTATGTCTACGCCATCCTCGCCCATCACGACGTCATCACCAACGTAAACGGCAACCAAGTAACCTACGATAATACGAAGCGGCTCTACTGGACCTATCCTTCTACGGCTGGCCCTGGGTTGGGGGCGGCACCCAGCACCGTTGCCTTCTACCAACCCACAGGCTCCAATAATCGCTATCTGGTTTTCACCTGCGACACTCCCGATGGAGGCGGACGGGTCTACACGCTTCCTGAAGCGACACCCAATGGGCAGACCGTGCCCTTTACAAATCAATTAACGTGGGTCTTTCCTCCTACGCCCAATCCACCCTATCCGAACCCTAATAATCCCAATGGAACGGCGCCATTTGTGCCCGGTTTTGGGGGCAATGCGCCCGTTCCGGTAAACAGCGGTCTGCTTCCACAGGGAACTTTGCCTTCCGACGTGATCTACGTGGTGCAGAGCGACGGCACGGTAGATGGCATACAGGTAGACGCCAACGGCTTGAATCCACAGCTCTATGCCACAAACATTCCTCAATCGGGTTTCGTCTTTTCCTCGCCGATCATAGCCCAACTTCAGGCCGATCCTACGCAGGGGCTGCTAGACGGCACTACCTTAAGCTACAACGTGGCGTATCCTTGTCTCGTCTATCCAGACGATACGGGCAACTTCTATGGCGTAGGCCTCCAAGTCTACAATGCTGGCAACGGGAATAGCTATTTGCCGTTGATATGGAATCCACCGGCCACAACATTGAACGCTCGTACGGCAGGTGCCGCTTTAGTGAACGGATATATTGTAGAGGGAGACCTTGGGGGACAGGTAACGGCCTATAATGGCAACACGATAGTCGTCCCACCTTCAGAGCTTGTGGGAGGAGGTCAAAACCAACGCAATCCAAATCTGTTGGTGGATATTCGCGGTGTTGACTACTATGCACAGAACGTTTGGAGCACCTTCTGGCCGCATGGAACCACAGGAACGCCCTTCAGTGCGAACCCCATACCAGGCCAAGTGCCCGATGGTACCAATGCCATTGCACTAGACTGGGGTGACCATCTCTATGTGGCGGCGTGGGGCGTGTACCATGCCGACCCAACGGGGCAGACGCCGAGAATCTCCGTCACTTTCCAGATCGTGTTGCCGCGTAACAATAAGACTATCACTATTCAGGTGCCTGCGACAATGGCCAACGGTCAGCCGGCTGGTTGGCCCGGAGATCCGGGATCACAGAATCAACAGTTTACAATCGGCAACTTTACTGGGAGTGCGCAATATGTTTTTCCATGGGTCGCTACAGCCGATATCCCTATGATTCCCGATGCTAACAATCCTATGCCGCCTGGACTATCGGGCTATCGTGTACGGGCAAGCGCCCGCATAGTGGAGACAATCTCTAACAATGGGCAGCCCCAAAACTATGCTTTCAATACGCCTTCGTTGTATGCGGGACAGCGCAGCCAGGGAATTTTGCCTAACAATACACGCCAAAGCCCGCCCACCGGTACTCCTCGAAATATCTACATTGCCAATCCGTTGGCGCTTACTGTTGCCGGTACAAACCCATCTGGTTCTGGAAGTGCCGACCAAACCGGCAACAACATCTTCAACATCATCGGGTGGGCACCGCCCATCAATAACCCCTCGGGTACTCCGATTAACGATATTGGGGAGCTATTGGGGAATGGCGCTCAGACGGGCTGGCTAGGCCACTATGGCGTGAAGTCGCTCTTTGCTCCGCTCGATATGGCCGTAGATGGCAACAGCGTGCAGTATCGCGGCATAGACACAAATGGCAACCGGGTACCGGCGTTCTATGTGGAAGACAGAAGCCACTATACGAATGCAACTGGTAATACATTACAAGTCGTTATACGTGTCCCTTCTCTGACTTGGTGGGGAGGCCCTAGTTCGGTGATGAACCCGCTGCCTTGGGAGCAGCTTCCCGGCGATGGCACAAGCACGCCGGACTATCCGGCCATTGCTGCCAATAACGTTTCCATTGTAGGGCAAGATGGTGGAGATGCGACCCGTGCCCCAATAACACTACTTAACACACCGGAGCAGTTGAACCTTACGGTGAACGTGCCGAAGTACCAGCCGGCCAATGTGAACCGCGGCATCGTTCAGACCGCCTTCGGGAATTTCGGCGACTCGTTTACGAATGAGGCGGGGCAGGTGCTCGGAGCGCTCGGTTCGCCGGTGCTCGGTCCTATACAGACAGCCAATCGCGGACTTCCTCCTTCCGTTCCCGCCCCGAGTACCTACCCCGCCTTGGGATATGTTGCACCGCAAATACGCATTTATGTGGAGCTTCCTGGCCAGCGGACGCCGGATGTTCCTTATACCGGCTACAATAGGTTGGATGAACAGACGGCTTATCGCCAGTTCAACCTTGGCATGTGCGTGGCGCCTTCGTTCCGCCTCCACGTGGAGGGCGCTGCCCTCGATTTCGGCAACGTGCCGGCAGGCACGGGCTACTCGCCGGTCAACAATAACGGTGTGCATAGCGTTCCGTTTGCCCCAACGGGGACGGCACCCTACGATCCCAATAAGCCCAATAACTCCCTACCTAAGGTCTCACCGTGGGACGATCCGAAGCAATACGGCGAGTTTTTCCAACCTTTCACCTTGATGAGCGACAGCAACGTGAACCTGGTGGATTTGCGCATCGCCACGCTGATCGGGCAGCCCGGCTCTACGTTTAACGCCTCCTCTCTAACACCTGGCCTTGCCCCTTCCACAGGGGCTGCCGTGGCACAAGGGCTGCAGAGTGATCAGGTGGACCAACTGTTCTCCTCTTGGCTGCTTGCGCCTCCCTTCGGCTCTGCGAACAGCCCCATTCCTACGCCGGGAACGGGCAACATTGGGATCGTCTCCTCCTTCGACCATCCTTACAACAACGGCCAGGCAAACCTGAGCGATATTGTGTTCTATCCGATCTACAATCCGTTCTGGACGCCTACCAACGCCCTGCAGCCCTATCCCACGCTGCACAAACCTCTGCCCGGAGATGCGCAGGGCACGGTAGCTACCATCCCCGACGTGCCGCATGGCTATGTGCCAAGCGGTAACGGTTTGAAACCTCAGCCGCCGAAGCTCGGCATCGCCGTCCCTCTCGGCACACCGGTGGGAACCTACGTGGGAACGGTTGTGCCCTATGAGGATGAGATGCCGCTGCAGTGGCGAGAATGGCTGGCCGCATCGGGGAGTAACTATGGCAGTAGCGCTTTGGCCGGCAACGATGACGATATTCTCAATACCAATGCGGTCGGGCAGGCGCTGGAGGCCTATGCGAATCCGGGCATTCAGGTAAAGGTAACTGTGGTGCCGAACCGCCTTACAGGGGGAACCACGCAGGGCAGCTTGAGCCAAATAGATACGGTGGACCTTTTAGCGCCGAACAATTTGGAGAAATCCAGCCCGCGCGCTACTTTGCCCAACGGTTTCAACATGCTGCCGGCTGCCATTCTCTATCCTGCTGCCGATAATACCAGCAGCCTGTACCTCTACTGGGCCTCTAACTCATTGCGAGGCAATACGGCTCCTGGCCCCACAAGTCCATCCGATATTCTCTACAGCTGGCTTACCATGCCCTACCTTAATCTAGGCTCGTTGGGTGGGGTAGGCTACATGAGTTTTGCGCAGTTCGGCCAACCGACTCAGCAGCAGTGGTGGAACCCCCTGGCGCCTCTGCTCGATGTAACCAACGCCGGCTTGCTACTCGCCAGCCCCGCCATAGCGACAGCAAACGATGTGGATGCCAACGGCAACATTACCGTAGGGCCGCCTAGTGACAACGAAGCCTATCTCTTCTTTGCAGGCCAAGGACAAGAACAGATGCGGTTCTTCTGGCAGCCCTTGAGCGCAACCTATCCCTATGTGCCACAGGGAACTCCGAACTTTGTGCCCGGAAATCCCTATGTGCCAAAATACGACCCTGCCCCACTTCTGGTAAAGCTGGCTGCCGATAGCGGACGGAACGTTCCTGCTCAGAAGTTCCTCTACCTGTTCTACTCGCTTGGGCGCCAAGACCGTACACAAATCTACTACAACTTTAACCTAAGCACCAGTCTGAACGGCCAAATCGTGCAATCGGGTTGGCAACCGGATGGGATTCTGCTGCCAACTCCCATCACCTTAGAGCAACAGAGCCATCCGACGGCTATCTATCGGCGAGTCTATGCGCAAAATCCGTTCAATACAAGTTCGGATGTGCGCGTCTTCGACGCCATAGACCTCTACTTTACCGGTGTGTTACCGGGCCGTGGCGATCATGCCGAGACCCTCATGATCCGGTACGGAATATATCGTGGGGAGAACTTAGGCCCGAATGCTCCGGCTATGATGCCCGGCCAGCTCTTCGTTTTGCCGCTGCCTCCGGTAACGGATGAAACGCTGACCCGAGCGGGAGCTACAAACCATTTCGTTTCACGCGATGTGGGGTGGTATATCGGCTACAACAATCAACAGCTGTTTAGCAGCGTCCAGCCCTACATTTCACTGGAACGGATTGATCAAAACGGCAATGTGCTTCAGTTATTGGCGGGCCCCGGCACCTTTGATCCCGCGTCGCAAACAATTACCTATAACTCTGCTCTTGGTGGACGTATCGTTATTGATCCACAATCGGGTATTGTACGCTTCCCGGATGTTCCTCCGAAGAGCACCGATACTCTTCGGGTAAGCTACATTCCACAGGTCATGCGGCTGAACACCAGCCGAGACGATAGCAACCTGGTTGTTGCCGGCGGTTATGGGAATATCCCAACGAACCCGCTGCCACCGGCCTTCCAAGCGCATCCTGCGGTGGATGCGGTGGGCATCAACACTACGCCGGAGGTGCTGCTGGATCGCAGCCCCAACCCACGCCAACTGCTTACTAATCCAACCGTTGTGTTCGGCCCGGATGGGAAACCGCTAGGAGCCAATGGGGCGGCCATGCTTACGGATAGGCTTTGGCTGTTCTATCATAAAACGGACGTTACAGGAAAAACGAAATCGGCCGTCTACTTCAAGACGATGCGTCTGATGATCAAGCTGCCCTACCCGGTAGCGGTAGCCAAAAACAACAATGGAGTTACCCAGATAGTAGGTCTTACGGTAACTGGGGCTAGAGGCCCTTATGAGGTAGACTGGCAGCGTGGACGCATCTACTTCACCGAGGCGGATGAGGGCAACCAGGTGCAGGTATCCTATACCTACTACAATCCGGCTACCAACACCACGGCGAATTCCGGCACTCTAACCTATCAGGTCGCCTGGGGAGATGAGATGAGCGACACCCTCGGAAACGATGTTTACGAAGCGCCGTTGCCCGTTAACGGAGCTATTAACGAGGGGCAGATCGCCGTGTTAAAAGACCCGCTGGTGAACCGACTTTGGGTGTTCTGGGCAAGCACCCGCGCCGGCACAACCGATCTCTACATGGCCGCGTTCGCGCCAAAACTCTATCTGGACCTTGTGGGGCAGTAAACCTTCCGGTGTAGGGGTAGGCACAGGGCCTACCCCTACAAGCCCCCACCCCCCCGCCCCTCCCCCACTTTGGGAGAGGGGAGATTAGCAAAAGGGGCACGGTCACCGTGCCCCTACAGGCGGTTTCCTTTGATTAGCTTCCCTTTTGGAAACTCAACACAACCGCCCCCTTTCTCCCTGATAGGGGGAAAGGATGGGATAGGGGGCGAACAAGACAGGCTTACTCCATGAATTGGCTCTAGAAACGCTAGCCTCAACTGCCTCACCCCTTCCCCTCAGAACGGGTGGGAATGGAAACCCAAGATTTCTCGCCTTCGGCTCGAAATGACAAGCGTCTTTCGGCTCGAAAGAACAGTTGTATCGCTGGCTCTTCATGGCCGACCCTCTCCTCCCACAGGGGGAGGGGGGACATGCAAGTTAAATAAATAGAGGTTTACTCGGAGAGGTGAGCGTTATCGGGTGCTAGCCGGCTGCACTCCAGCATTTTAAGCCGCAGGTTTCGTTGCTAAAATAAGGGGCGAGGGCGCAGGGACTTCCAAAGGCCGCACGTGCTCAAAGCCGACCTCTTCTAGCCAACGCCTGATCTCGTTAAAAGAATAGGCGTCGCCTTGTTCGGTATGCACAAGCATATTGACGGCAAAAATGAGGGAGTGGGGAGGGCCGGTGCGCTCTTCATTCACGAGAAATTCAGCGATAGCGACCGTTCCTCCTGGCGCCAGCGCTTGATAAGTTTTTGCAATCAGTTCGCGATTGCGTATCTCACCCTCACTATGCAAAATATGTCCAAGGATAGCCACCTGGTAATCTTTGCCAAAATCGGCTGTGTGCATATCTCCTGCCACCAGTCGAAAGCGATCGGTAAGCCCAAAGCGAGAAAGCATTCGCCGTGTCACGCTCAAAACCGCCGGCAGGTCTACTACCGTCACGTGTACATGGGGCGATTGCATGGCCAAGCTAATGCCCCAAACGCCCGACCCGGCGGCAATATCGAGTACAGAATAGGGAGCATTGACTTGCGAGAGGCATAGCGACTCGGCGAGCGCATTCGCGGCGCCATGGTTGAGCGGAAAGAGCGCTTCAACAAACCTTTCAAAAAAGGCAGCTCCCTCATCGGCGTGGTCAACACGCGCTACAGGTTTTCCGCTCCGTACAATCTCGGCCAAACCCAGCCAGTTGGGAATAAGCTGCTCGCAGATATGGCAAAAAAGCTCTCCGTAGTAGTGCGGGCTTTTACGTACAAGAAAGGTAGTACTTTCTGGAGTTAATAGATAATGGCCTTCTGTGTCTTTGACCAACAGGCCCAAGCCGACTAGCGCGTTTAAAAGGGCTTTCAGTCCGCGAAATGAAGCCCCTGTTTTAGCGTGGAGCTGGTCAATGGTCAGCGGACCGGATGCCAACTCCTCAAATATATTATTATGAATTCCTGCATGAATAATTACGGGAGCTGCATGTCCCCACATAAGTTGAAGGATTCGTTCGGGGTTGACAGGTTGTTGTGTTTCAGAAACCATAGCTTGCAAACCCTCATTTGCTGATAAAAAATTTCGTTTCGAGAGTTTACCTGCACCATACTCCGACGGTCAAGGGAGGCATGACGGAATCGGGGTAAACTAGGCATATGCTCTCGCAATAGAAGGAGTGCAACAGGAATTGTAGATGAAATACAGGTATCTGCTACTTTTACTTATCTGCTTGCCTATGATCGCTATGGGAAAGGGAACACCGCAAACTTCCGCTTCCATAGCCTCTGTTTCCAAATGGCAGCGCGAGGCCTTGATCGCCGCCCTGATGCCTATGGCAAAGGCCATTATGGCACAACAGCGATCAGATGGCGCCATTGTTATGGGCAATAAGCCCCCCTATCGCCTGTCACCTTATGTAGCGAACTATGCGGCCCTGGGGTTGCTCGACGCCTACCAGGTAACCCATGATCCTAGCTTACTTCAGGCCGTAAAGCAATGGCAAAAGTGGTATTTAGCTCATCTGAATGCGGATGGCACCATCTACGATTATTCAGGCGATGTGGGCGCTTGGCACTCCACCAACGACTACGACTCGACCGATGCCTATGCGGCCACCTTCATGCTGCTAGCCTGGAGGTATGCCCAAGTCGCTAAAGACCCTATGTGGGTTCGGCGCCTGGTGACCGCATTGCCACAACTCGCCAATGCTGTTCGTCTCACTCTGCGCGGCGACGGGCTAACCATGGCTAAACCGAACTATCTTGCTATGTATACTATGGATAACGTTGAGGTTTATCGAGGATGGGTTGCAGCGGCGCAACTCGCGCAAAGAATGCATCGTGCCGATCTCGCCCACAGCTATAGGAAATTGGCAGAAGCAACCCTCCATGCTATTGATACACTGCTATGGGCACACGATACCCGAGGAGGTGGCCATTTTCTTATTGGCATTCAGCCCAACGGGGCAAAATTTGAGGTCAAACAGCCCATGGTTTGGTATCCCGATCAGATGGCTCAACTTATGGCGATCGCGTGGCTGCCTAAATCGGGTAGAACATGTGGCCTCTACTCTGCGTTGTGTAGGGAGGAGTTGAAGCTGCCCTCCATCATCATAACGGAAGATGAGCTAGGCTATGTGGTATGGTGGGCTTTAGCGGCAGAGACCGTAGGCGATAGGCCAACTCTATCGCGTATCTTGCAGTTGCTGATCGCCGTCCCGAAAACTTTGCCTGTGGTGATGGATGTGGGGTTAGAGGGGCATGTTTGCACCATTCTTGCCCACGCACTCACGCAAGGAAACCGCCAGTAGGGGGGGGCGGTAGAGACTGCCAATCTCGCGGCTCTAGAGCCAGCTCTGCAGAACAAGCTTATCTCATTCGCCCCCTATCCCATTCTTTCCGTCCTCGCGGACAGCAATGCAGCGGCCAGACAGATAAGCGATTAAGACAACCTTCCAGGCCGCTGAGGGGAAGGGCGTCGGAGCTGCAGAGATTGCCAATCTCACGGTTCTAGAGCCAGTTAGTACAGCAAGCCCACCTTGTTCGCCCCCTATCCCGTCCTTTCCCCCGATTCGGGAGAAAGGGGGCTATAGCGTTTAGTTTCCACAGGGAAGCTTATCAAAGGAAACCGCAAGTTAGCTTGTTGGTCTCCCCTCTCCCAAAGTGGGGGAGGGGAGTGGGGGTGGGGGCATGAAGAGCCGGGGATACGCCTGTCCTTTTGAGCCGGCGACGAGATAAACACCTGTCATTTCGAGCCGAAGGCGGCTGTCATTTCGAGCCGAAGGCGAGAAATCTTAAGTCAATTGCTTCACGGTTCTAGAGTCGGTTTGCAGAGCAAGCCCACCTTGTTCGCCCCCTATCCCGACCTTTCCCCCTATTAGGGAGAAAGGGGGCGGTTATGGTTAGTTTCCAAATGACAGCCTACCAAAGGAATCCGCTAGTGAGCTTACTGGTCTCCCTGAGAGGAGTCGGGTGCGCTGGCACGAACTAAAGTGTTCGCCTCGGTCTCCGCCACGGATTGTAACTTGATGAGACGAATGCCCGCCGTGGGCACCAGGAGATGCTCGCCGGACGTTTTTATCAACTCCACCCAATGGGAATCCAGATAGGTAAGTGTCCCGCTATCGGAATAGTTGGTATGGTAGTAGATGGTTACCATGTTATTTAGATACCGCTGTAGAGGGTGCGATAGGTTAGGGGTTTGCATGGGTGTTCCTTTCATTTTTTTGACTTACACTTATAGATGTAAGTTGCTGTGCGTAGGTTTCAAATTATTGGGGGGCTAGTGAAGGCCATGCTGCAAATTCGCGTAGAAAGCGGATCACCTGTTCGGCTGCGGCCTGAAAAAGCGCCTCGCCCTTTTCGGCGGTGGCGAGTTCTGGGTGACCGAAGGCGCCGCTCTGACTTAGTTGGTCAAAAGCACGCGGCACATCCACTCGACTAGGCCTGGAGAAGTCAGGGCAATAGAAGGCCGATTCAAAAGGGATATTCGCGCCGCTGGCGAGGTCGCGACGTACGAGTTCGGGACGGAGGCAGAGGATCATGCTGGTCTCTTGTTCGCAGGCATGGCTAACGACGGGTTGCTGAAGCCCAGGCACGGCCGCAACAGCGTCGGCAGCGAGCGTCCACCAGGTGCCTAGCGCAATCCACAGGTCGGGGAGGTGCTTATGTTGCATCTGAGCACGGTAGATAGCCATACGCCCGGGTGTGATGTTGCCTCCGTGGGCGTTGAGAAGGAAGATGCGTCGGAAGCCCGAGCCGATAAGGCTTTCGAGCATATCGCATAAGAGAGCGACATATGGCTCATTGCCCACGCTAACGGTGCCCGGATAGGCCCGATGATGATCGGAGGCTCCCACCCAGAGCACCGGTAGAAAAAGGGCGGCATCACCGAGGGCGGCTTCGGCACGGCGAGCAATTTCGGTACAGATAAGCGTGTCGGTGAGCAGGGGAAGGTGATGGCCGTGTTGCTCGAAAGAGCCGAGGGGCAGCACAACAACCCTATTCACCAGAGCGCGGGCTTCTGGCCAACTCTGTTCTCCAAGCTGCATTGAGAGGCACGCTCCTAGTTCGTATGCTTTTCTTCCCTAAATTGTACCGATTTCCAGGCGGCAAACAAGGGCTTTAGCTTGTTTCTTTGATATTTGCCGGTAGAGGTAACCGGAAAAGTCTCGCCGAAGACCACCACTTTGGGGCATTTTTCAAAGGGCAGGCGCTTTCTACAGGCGGCTAGGATGGCCTCTTCGGTAAGATCGCTGCCCTCTTCACGCTGCACATAGGCCCCAATCTCTTCCCCATAATAGTCGTTCTCGAAGCCTACGGCCATGGCAGCACGCACCCCCGGAATCGCGTTAAGAACCTCATCTATGTCGAAGGGAGAGTAGTTCACCCCACCACGGATGATCAGCTCTTTGATACGGCCGGTGATAAAGAAGTAGGGATTACCATCTTGACCCACAAGATAAAACCCTTCATCGCCCGAGCGGAACCACCCATGTGCAAAGGTATCGCGATTGGCCTCTGGGCGGGCATAATAGCAGCGCATCACGTTATGCCCACGAATGACGATCTCTCCCCGCTCACCGGGCGGCAGAGGGTTGCCGTTGGCGTCGTGAATGGCCATCTCATTTACCGGAAGCGGGCAGCCAATGGAAGGGAAGCCACATTCGCTGAGCCAGTAACGACGTGTGGGTTCGTCCAGAGAGATGGGTAAAAAGCAGGAGTAGCAGGTCGTTTCGGAAAGGCCGTAACCATGAATGAGCGGGATGCGAAACTGGCTTTCAAAGCGACGCGCCAGTTCGGTGGTGAGAGGGCCGGCCCCACAAAGGATGTGGCGGAAGCGAGACAGATCGTATTGGCTCATATCGTCGTTACGCTCACAGAGAAAGGCCAGTACGGTAGGCACCACGCTGCTCCAGGTACATCCCTCTGTTTCGACCGTTTTCCAGAAGGACTGCGCGTAAAACCGGCGGTTTAACACGACGCTGCCGCCGGAATAGAGTGGCGTGAGAAGGGTCACTACGGTTCCGTTTACATGATGGATAGGAAGGACGTTGATGGCCCGATCGTTAGGGCCGAAGCGGTTCCACTCGGCGATGCTGCAGGCATCCGCAAGAAGATTGGCGTGGTCGAGAATAACGCCCTTTGGGGGGCCGGTGGTGCCTGAAGTGTAGACGATCAGCGCCTCCGTATCGGGGCATAGGCTGGGTAGAGAGGGAGATGTTGCATAGTTGTTGAGAAGTTGTTCAAAGTACGGTATGCCATTACGGCCGTGGCTGCTGCCGGTTGCGATGAGGGCATGAGAGACGGCATTCGATGGCAACAACTGTTGTGCCCGAGAGAGTTGATCGTCAAAGGCGAAGACCGCTTTCACTTTGGCATTTGAGAGGATATAGCCAAGTTGTTCGTCCTCTGAACCTATGTTGAGCGGAACGACTGTAGCTCCGAGAAGCCAAGCGCCGAAATAGAGGAACACGGTACGGGGATCGTTGGCCATAAGGGTTGCGACGCGATGTCCCTCGGTAACACCTAGGCTCTGTAAAAGGGAAGCGACCTGCGATGCGCGTTGCAGGAACTCGGCATAGGTATAGGAGACAACCGGTCCGCTCTCATCATAGAAGGTCAAGTAGCGCTCGGCTGCATGCTCGTGTGCCCGCGTCTGAAGGAGCTGGCCGACGCTATCAAAAGGCGTGTAGCGCTGCTCCCAAGGTCGATTTGATAGGCAGCGGGCGTGATAGATAAGGGGTCGCGTTTCGGGAAAGACGCTTTCTTCCTCTAGCTGCATAACCCATTCTCCTCGCTTTCGTTTGCCTCGTTGCACCCGAAAGCTGTTATAAGTATCTTCATCTTTAGAAACGCGATTCCTGCTCGATTTGTTATCTTTTTAATAGCGGCAAGGAAAGGGTATGTGATTTCTAGCCATTATTCCCCGAAAACGGGTGTTTCTTATAAAGTAAGGATAGCAGTTCTCCGTCAGAGGGGGTTTCGTAGGAAGTAGCACGGTCGTCGTGCTTTGCTGGTTGGCTCTGGAGCCGTGAAGGAATTGACTTAAGATTTCTCGCCTTCGGCTCGAAATGACAGCCGCCTTCGGCTCGAAAGAACAGGCGTATCCCCGGCTCTTCAAGCCCCCACCCCCACTCCCCTCACCCAATTTGGGAGAGGGGAGACCAGTAAGTTCATTGGCAGTCCCTTATGATAACCTTCCCTGCGGAAACCAACCTTGACCGCCCCCTTTCTCCCGAATCGGGGGAAAGGCCGGGATAGGGGGCGAGTGAGATAGGCTTGCTTTGCAGAACTGCCTCTAGAGCCGTGAAGGAATTGACTTAAGATTTCTCGCCTACGGCTCGAAATGACAACCGCCTACGGCTCGAAATGACAAGCGTCTATCTCACGAGAAATGACAGGTGACTTCATCTCTGCAAGACCGACACCCTCCCCTACAGGGGGAGGGGCACCTCGCGGTGGGCGTCCTAGCGGACGGCGCCTTTGCTGCCTGTTTTATTCCCTTCATCGGCTATCTCTCTGGCCGATGCTTCGCCGTCTGCAAGACGGAAAGGTCGGGATAGGGGGCGAACAAGACAAGCACGCTTTGCAGAACTGTTTCTAGAGCCGCGAGATTGGCAGCCCTTATCCCTCGCCTTTTTAGAAAGCGGAGTTAACCCGAATCTACTTGCTTTCTAGGGGCACGCACGGTTGCACACCAAGGCGCCGCAAGAGCCAAACCATAGGGCACCAGTTTGTAAAGGCCGATTGGAACAGATTAAGCCCCACAAAAGCCGTGAAGGCGTAAAACCAGGGACTTACCCAGTAGCCCAACGCAACACTCAGCGTTACGAAGGCACCTGCGATGAGGCGAAGCCAGCGTTCAACGGTCATCTTAACGTTCCTCCTTCTGTGTTAGAGTGAGTGGACTTCGGTAGCGGGAGCGGTTACCACCGTCCCCCCTGCAGAATCGAGATCGGGCCGACCGAAGGGAGCAAATCGGTCTAAATCCCGACTGCGGCGGCGCACCAGGTAATAGAGCACAGGCACCGCCAAGCGCGAGAGAAGTGTCGAGGCGATCTCACCGGCCATGAGAGAGATGGCCAGCCCTTGAAAGATCGGATCGAAGAGAATGACAAACGAGCCGACAATTACCGCCGCTGCGGTGAGAAGCATCGGGCGAAAACGTGTGGCGCCGGCCTCAATGACAGCCTCTTCTAAGGGAAAGCCCTGACGTAGGCGCAACTCGATGAAGTCCACCAGAATAATCGAGTTGCGCACGATGATGCCGGCACCCGCGATGAAACCGATCATGGAGGTGGCCGTGAAGAACGCCCCGAGCAATGCGTGGGCCGGCAAGATGCCTACAAGCGTAAGGGGGATCGGCGCCATGATGACAAAAGGCGTGATGAAAGACCGGAACCACCCCACGATCAGAATGTAGATGAGAATCAGAACGACGGCAAATGCAAGTCCCAGATCGCGAAAGACCTCATAGGTTATCTGCCACTCACCGTCCCACTTCATAGAAAGACGGTTCGTGTTGTTCGGCTGTCGAATGCTGAGTATGTTGAGATGCGTACCATCCGGCATTCGCAATTGCGATAACTTTTTGTTCATCGCCAAAATGGCATAGACCGGGCTTTCCAGCCGTCCGGTGACATCGCCTGTTACGTAGACCACCGGCAGTAAGTTTTTATGGTAGATCGACTCGTCTGGGGGTACCTCTATCGTTCGCACCAACTCGCTCAGCGGCACGCTGCGCCCATCCTGGGTGGGGACATAGAGATTTTGTAGGCGGTTCAGACCGCTGCGATCCCCACGAGGTAGTTGTAGCCAAATGGGCACATCCTCGCGTGCTTCTGGATCGTGGGCCAACCCTATCGCCTCTCCGTGTAAGGCCATCGTCAGTTCGTTGACGGCCGTCTGCACGTCCACATGGGCTAACGCGGCCTTCTGTCGGTCTACCATCATCTGATAGGTTGGTTGTGCGTCGTCGTGGTACCAGTCTACGTCGGTAACATCCGGAGTCTGTTCAAAGACCCGTTTCACCTCTCGCGCCACAGCTGTCCGCTCGGCATCGGTGGGGCCGTAGACCTCGGCGACCAAGGTTTCGAGTACCGGCGGGCCGGGCGGAACTTCGGCGACCTTCAGCCGCACTCCCCAGGCTTTTGCAATGCGGGCTAATTCGGGGCGAATGGGCTTTACAATATCGTGGCTTTGTAGCTTTCGGTGCTGTTTATCCACGAGGTTCACCTGGATGTCGGCCTGATAGGCCGCGTTTCTCAGATAGTAATGCCGTACAAGGCCGTTGAAGTTGTAGGGGCTGGCGGTGCCCACATACAGTTCGTAGTTGGCCACCTCCGGCACGGTGGCGATATAGTCGGCTAATGCCTTGGTGGCCGCCGTTGTCTGCTCCAAAGTGGTGCCGTTCGGCATATCTACGATCAATTGAAATTCGTTCTTGTTGTCGAAAGGCAACATCTTTACCACCACCAACTTCAGAGCGATAAGCGACATCGCGCCGAGTAACAGGAAGACCACGCCCCCGAAGAAGAGCCGACGGGCTTTTGGCGAATGGATTAGCGGCTTCATCACGCGCCGATAAAGCCGAGTTGTCCAATCGTCCGGCGACTTTTTCTGGTGGTCGCTTGGTGGGGTGGTGGGTTGGGTGCGCTGATGGTGTCTGCCGAGAATGATATTGGTAGCCCATGGCGTAACGATAAAGGCCACAGCAAGAGAGAATAACATGGCGGCAGAGGCCCCTACCGGAATGGGGCGCATATAGGGGCCCATCAGCCCGCGAACAAAAGCCATCGGCAAAATAGCTGCGATAACGGCGAACGTAGCGAGAATGGTGGGGTTACCAACCTCGTCTACCGCGCGAATCGCCACATCTCTTAGGGAGAAGGGCTTTCCCTGCTCCATGCGAAAGTGCCGAACCATGTTTTCGACAACCACAATGGCATCATCCACAAGAATCCCGATTGAGAAGATCAGGGCAAACAGGGTGATGCGGTTTAGGGTATAGCCGTAGAGATAGAAAATGAACAGGGTGAGGGCGAGCGTTACCGGAATGGCAACACCCACGATCAGCGACTCGCGCCACCCCAAAGCCAACGCTATCAACAGCATAACCGAAACCACGGCGATCAGCATGTGAAAAAGCAGTTCCATCGCCTTCTCGTTGGCCGTAGCGCCGTAGTCGCGCGTAACCGTGATGTGCACGTCGGATGGCAGGATGACCCCTTTCAGGGTGTCTACTTTATTCATGACCCGCCGTACCACATCTACCGCGTTGGTGCCCGGCAGCTTCGATATGGCCAGTGTAACGGCCTCTTGAAGCGATGTGGTTTTCTTACCGGTCGCCGGCCCATAGCCGAAAAAGACATAGTTTTGTGGCTCCGAAGGCCCTTCGACCACTTGAGCCACATCGCGCACAAAGATGGGGTGCCCGCCAACACTACGCACTACCACGTTCTGCACATCTTCGGCATTGCGAAGAAAGTCGCCCGTTCGCAACAGTATTTGGGTGTTATTCTTATCAAACGACCCTGATTGCTGTTGGGCGTTAGCTCCCTCAAGTGCATTGGCTACATCGAGAGGAGTCAGGCCGTAGGCCGCCAATCGCGCGGGCTTCAGAATAACCCTTACCTGACGCGGCTCTCCACCGATGATATCTACATTAGAGACGTCGGGCACCTGTTTAATGGCATCCCGAAGCCGCTCGGCGAGCTGGCGAAGCGTGTAGTAGTTGTAGTTTGCACCGTGAAGCGTCAGCGCTAAAATGGGCACGTCATCAATGGAGCGCATCTTCAGAATGGGCTTTGACGCACCCGGAGGCAGCCTATCGTAATATGGCTGCAATTTTTCCTCCAAGCGCACGAGGCTCTGCTCTGGGTCTTCTCCCACATAGAAACGCACAATGATCAAGGACTGCCCTGGGCTTGAGGTGGAGTAGATATATTCGACGCCCGGCACATCGTGAATCACCCGTTCCAGGGGGTTTGTTATCCGTTGCTCCACCTCTTTCGCCGTGGCTCCGGGCATCTGAACCATGACATCTATCATGGGAACATGAATTTGCGGTTCCTCCTCTCTGGGCGTGCGAACCACAGCGAGGAGGCCTAAAAGCAACGATGCCAGAATAATGAGTGGAGTTAGTTTGGAAGAGACGAAAGCCGCGGCTAACCTGCCGGCAAACCCTAGGCGCGAATGAGCCGATCCGTCTGGATGATGCGGCATATGTCCCCCTTTTGGCTCGCCCGAAACCTCGTGGATATGTTCGGTATGATGGTCGGCCATTTGGTCTATCTACCCTCCTCTGCAGGTCTTATCTGCAAACCATCCTGTAGCTTTGGGGATGAAGCATCGGCGACGATGCGCTCTCCCGGATTAAGCCCCGAAAGCACCTCGAGGCTCTTTCCGTAAGACTGCCCTAGCGTCACCAACCGCAGATGGAGCACGTTCTGGGGGTCAACAACATAGACGTAGTGAAGTCCTTCTCGCTCCATAACGGCTTCGGCCGGTACAAGCATACGCCGTTCCGTGCCGACAGGGAGTTTCACACGGCCAAACATTCCCGAACGAACACTCCTATCTGCAGGCAGCAGCACCTTCACGGTAAAGGTATGGCTGTTCGGGTCACCCTGCGGCGCGATCTCGGTCACAATGCCCATGAGGTGCCTGTTTCCTAAGGCATCTATCTGAACCTCGAGGGGCTTTCCTACGGTGACGGCGGGTAAGGCGCTTTCCGGCACGGTCAACTCTAAGCGATCCTGTGTGCCCTCCTCACGAAGAACGGGAACGCCGGGCATAGCCATCGTGCCAACATCCGCTAGCTTTTGGGTGATCACGCCATCGAAAGGCGCACGTAGAACCGCATAGCTGCGCGTGATACGGGCGAGCTGGAGCGCCACGCGGCTCTGTTGTAAGGCGGCAAAAGCGTTTTGCGTCTGTTCGTGCCTCACCTGCGCTTTCGCTGCGGCCGCTTCGGCTTCGCGAAGGCCGGCTTCCGCCCGACGTATGGCAGCCTGTGCCTGGCGTACCGCCTCCGCCGCCGCCTGCTTTTCTTCGGAACGGCTTCCCTCGTTCACGAGGCTCTGTTGTTGCAGAGCGCTCTCATATTGTGCCTTGGCGACCTCATAGCGGCTTTGGTAAGTATCGTACTGCTGGGCCGAGATAGCCCCTTCGTTATAAAGCTCTGCCATGCGATGGAGATCTCGTTCGGCAAGAACGAGTTGGGCTTTCGCTTGCGTCACTGCGAGAGCAGCTTGGGCACGCTCCTGCTTGCGTGGGCCGGTATCCACCAACTGTTGCTTTGCTTTAGCCGCTGCTAGGGCGGCTTGGGCTTCGCGTAACTGGGCTTGTGCCGCCGCAATTTGAGCGTTGTCTACCTTGCCTTCCATCTGTTCGGCCATCTGCGCCCCTCGATAAGCCGCCTCGGCAGCGAGAACACCGGCTTCTGCTTGAGCGATACTCGCATCGAGATCGCGGGTATCCAAAACCGCCAACACCTCTCCCGCCGTCACATGACTTCCTTCATGTACAAGCAAGGAGAGAATGCGTGCTGTTATCTTGGGCGCAATATCCGTCTGAACAACCGGGCTTACGTTACCGGTTACCTCTATGGTTTGTGGCAAAGTGGTTAGGGCGACCGTCTCTACGGGGACGGTAAGCGCCGCCGTGTTGCTTGCGGGGTGGCTTTGTGAGTCGGCTGCCTCTGCGGAGGAGCTATGTCCATGCCAAAAGACCATGCCCACCAACCCGATGAGCAGAAGCAGGCCAACCAAAACGATTTTGTGTCGTTTGCCCAGCGTTCCGATTCGCTGCCATGCGGTCATGGTCTGTAAACCTCGATGTCTGATAAGTTGATATATATCTATATTCATATGTAATGCCTCCAAAAACTACGCTATCCTATCTCCAGGGCGAGGGATGGATGAGCACCTACAAGCCGTTTGGGCTAGGTGCATGGAACATCTACTTTTTATGATGGCGGATGCAATCGAGCAAGAGCAGAACGCTTGGATCGGCGATCCGATAGTAGACGTTCGTGCCCTCACGGCGTGCGCTGAGAATGCCTTGGTCTTTGAGGATTCGCAGTTGCTGGCTTACCACGGCCTGCTCTGCCTCTGCGGCCTCCACGATTTGGCTTACGTTGCGCTCTCCGCCGGCGTGTTGAAGATAGTCGAGAATGCGAAGACGCAGCGGATGGGCGGCATTTCGGATGATAGGCGCCACACGTTGAAGCGTCTCCAGGTCTATGAGTTGGTCTTTCGTTTCTGTTGTTGCCATGCCGCTTCCCTTATATAGATGCTAGCTATATAGCTATACGCCTATGTTTTGGCGATGGTTCCACACTTACGCCAACTCCTCTTATGGGCGCGACTCTGCCAAGGCGGCCGTGATCGTCTGTTCCATGTTCCAGGCATGCCCTTCGTTATAGGCGGCCTCAAACCGATCCTCTCCCAAGAGCGCACGCGCTTGTGCAAGCCAGCCTTCGCCTTGCTCGGTTAGCTCGTAGGGCGACACTTTCACCTTTGTATCCTCCAGAATGCGATGCGCCCCGCCGATCAGGCGCGCTGCACAAATTGCGAAAGTAACCCTCTGTTCCTTTGAGTAGCCCTCATGTTGTGCCTGCCAAGCCCTATAGACCCCATAGGCCCGGAGGGTGTAGGCGATCTCGTCTACATCTTTGTGTTCTCTGGCCACGGTGAGGGCCTCGTCTAAGTAGTCGCGGGCTGTTTTCTCTTGATGGTTCAATAGAGCGAGTAGCGATAGCTTTCTTAGCGGTGCGGAGATGGCTATGGGGAAATGGTATTGGCGCCCCCATTCCACGAGTTGCTGGAACATCTGATAGGCCTGTTCATAGTTCCTTTCTCGAAGGGCTAGGGTGGCAAGGCCGAAGTTTGCAAGCACGCTATGGGGGAGAAAGGGTATATCGTCGGGAGTAGGATAGAGCTGAAGAACCTCCTCGAAGTATTGCTTGGCCTTTTCATACTCGCCCTGATAGTAGGCTAGGCGTCCGAGCTGGGCCAGAGTGGTCGCTTCTTTCCAGGGCTCGCCCATGTTACGACCGATGGCGAGGGCTTCCTCCTCCAAAGCGAGCGCTTTGGCATATTCGCCCTGCTCTTGGTAAACATGGGCTAGGGCGTTCAAATAGAGCGGCAGATTGCCCACATAACCGTGTGTTCGAGCGAGCGCAAGAGCCTCTTCAAAGAGCGAACGAGCACGCTCAAACTGACTCTTTTGTTGTAGTAGAACCTGACCAAGACAGAAGAGATCGTAAGAAAGGCTTATTTCATCGTCCAATTCACGATGCAGAGCGATGGCTTGTTCGATATACTCTTGCGCCCTTTCAAAGTCGCCAAGATTATAGGGGACTGTGGAAAGCTCGGTGAGCATAATGGCCTCTTTGATCCGATCTCCTATGGAACGGAAATGGGCATATGCCGATTTGAAATGGGCTTCGGCGGCAGGATAGTCTTTCTGTAAAAAGGCGAAATAACCCTTAAAGCGATGGGCAAAACCCTGTAGCTCCTCGTGATGAAGGTGTTCGGCCAGTTCCCATAGCTTTTCCGTATAGGCTTGACTCTGTTCGAGGTCTCCGAGCCGATAGCGCAAAAACGCGGCCAATATCAGCCCTTTACCATGGAGATAGTCTTCAGCAGAATAGCTCTCTAACGCGGCCTCACACCAGGCAAGCCCCTCTCGGAGAGGGCCTTTCAGAAGCCAGAAATCGCTTAGGGCAACGCACAGACGCAGACAGGCTTCCCAATCGTGTTGGCGTCTGTACCAGGTATAGGACTCCTCTATGTTTGCCCATTCCTCTGTTAGCCGCTCGGTCCAATAGGCTCCTTCGTTACTTAAAAGTTCGGCGCGGGCGGCGTTGACAATGTCCATGTAGTAGTGCGCGTGCGCCCGGCGAACTCGGCTTTCAAACTCCGGCCCTCGTTCCCGAAGTTTCTCCACAGCATACTCTCGAACCGTTTCCAGCAGTCCATAGCGCACTTCCCCCTTACGCTGCCGCATCGTACAGAGCGACTTCTCGACCAAACCTTCTAATGGCTCAAGCACCTCCCAAGCCTCTAGTCCGAGGGCTTCCTCTCCTATATGCTCTAGCGCCTCTAAGCTCCATCCTCCGCGAAATGCACCTAAACTGCAAAACAGCTCCTGTTCGCGATGGGATAGCAGTTCGTAGCTCCAGTCTAAAGTAGCGCTCAAGGTTCTATGGCGGCTCAGCTCGCTGCGCATGCCCCCTCGCAAAATTCGTAGACGTTCATCCAGGCGATGGGCAAGCTCCGGTAAAGAGATCACGCGTAAACGGCTGGCCGCCAACTCCAACGCCAGCGGAATGCCGTCGAGCTTATGGCAGACTTCCACCAAAGCCTTTAGGTTTTCGCCATCTACTCGGAACTCGGGTAGCACGTTTTGTGCACGTTCCACGAAGAGCGCCAAAGCCTCATAGTGCGCAACTTCCGCCAGACTTAAGCTCTCGTTCGCCGACGGCAGGCTCAACGGCAACACGGGGTAGACGCGCTCGCCTATAACGTGCAAGCGCTCACGACTGCTTGTCAGTATCTTTATCTCCCCACATTCGCGGAGGATTCGATTCACCAATCTCCCTACAGCCTCTAGGAGATGCTCGCAGTTATCTAGAACCAGTAGCAGCGCCTTGTTGCGCAGATAGCGCAGAAGGACTTCCTCCATTGGCTCCGTTGATGTTTCGCGCAGCCCAAGCACACTCCCTATTTGAGAAGCCACTCCGTTTCCTTCTTGTACCGAGGCCAGCTCTACCCACCAGACCCCGGCGGGAAAGTGCTCAAGCATCTCTGCTGCCACCTGAAGGCTTAATCGGCTTTTTCCGCTGCCACCCACTCCCACCAAGCTCACAAGGCGTCCTCTTTCAAGCAGGTTGCGGATCTCCTCGATCTCGCGCCCTCGTCCGATGAAACTGCTTAGTTGAAACGGCAGATTGTTGGGGTAAAAGCCTCCGGCAAGAGAGCGCAAGGGGGGAAAGTCTCGTTCCAACTCCGGATGAATCAGCTGGTAGATATGCTCTGGTGCTTTCAGGTCGCGTAGCCGATGCCAGCCGAGATCGAGCAGATCGGATTCGGGCGGCAGGTGACCTTCCACAAGAATTTTGGTAGCCTCCGAAAGAATGAGCTGCCCGCCATGTGCCACTTCCACAAGCCGGCTCGTTTTGTTAAGAGGCGGCCCCAAATAGTCCTCCTCTTGTTGCATGGCGGTGCCACTGTGTAGCGCAACACGCACCCGTAGGAGGCCGGTTTCAGGAGGCCATTCTTGGGTGGGGAGGGCTTTCAAAAAATCGAAGGCGGCATGTACCGCCTCAGTGGCCGAGGTAAAAGCGGCGAACCCCCCATCGCCCATCATTTTGAAGAGATGCCCCTCATGTTTCGAAATGACATTTTGGAGGAGCGCATTGTGAAGGGCGAGAGCCGTCTGCATCGCCTCGGGGGCGCTCTCCCACAGTTTGGTGCTGCTCTCAATGTCAGTACACAAAAATGTCAGTGTGTGAGACGGAACTTGCATCATCCATCCTCTGCCGTTTTGTCGAGGAAGAGGCTTAGGATACAACCGAACAGACTCTTTGATTTAATATACCTCTTCAGCTTATCAAAGCGAATTTCTACAAGAGGTCACAAGGTTAGCCTCTAGATTTCTACCCATATGCCGCCGCGTTCATCGGAGTTTTGGCAGGCCGTGATGATTCGCTGTGCCGCCAAGCCATCTTCGAATGTAGGAGAGAGCGGTGAGGGAGGCTGCCCCTCTTCATGGCGCGCGACATTCGACACGAAGTCGAAGAGGCTGTGAATATGAAACTGTATCCAGCCTACACTGTTTTTGGTAACACCTAAGGCATAGGGTTTGGGATAGCGCGAGACACATTCAATGCGCTGAAAGCCACGCTTTCCCCCCAAAGCCTCTTCCGGCAGCGTGGCATCGTAGATATCGAGCCAGTTGGGTTCCATCAAATTAAAGCGCAAGGCGCCACGACTTCCATGAAGCTCCAGGCGAATCTCATCCTGCGCCCCGGTTGCCAAACGCGAGGCCTCCAAGCTTCCATAAGCGCCTCCTGCCAACTGAGCCTGCACGAGCGCGATATCGTCCACATCCACTTTGCGCATCTGCCCGCTTCTTACATCCAACCGCTCGGTAATCACCGTTTGCAGACGGGCGCTAACCCGTTGAAACTCTCCGGCACGCCCTACTGGAAGCGGAGGCCCTGCCAAGAATCGCACGAGGTCGAAAATATGCGCCCCTAAGTCGGCGACGGCACCTCCGCCGCTTCGTGCCTTATCCATGCGCCAGGTATAAGGGCGCTGGGGAGAGATATAACCCGCATGGAGATAAGCCACGCGGAAACCGAACAGGTCTCCTAAGAACCCCGATTCGGCGAGCTGTCGCGCCCGTAGAATCGCCGGCACAAAGCGATAGTTGAAGGTCATCTGTTGTACGGTGGGAACGGTGCGTGCTAAGGCGACGATCTCCTCGGCCTCCTCTTTTGTGAGCGCCAGCGGCTTGTCACAATAGATGTGTTTGCCCGCCTTCAGGGCATCACGTAAAATAGGGTAGTGGAGATCATTGGGGGCACAGATATTGATGATCTGAATATCCTTGCGTTCCAACAGGGCCTGGTAATCGCGTGTCGCAAACAGAAAACCGGTCTGCTCTTGTGCCTTTTTCCCGCTCTCCTCGGTGGCCGTGCAAACCCCCACCAAACGCAACCTAGCCGGTAACGGATCGTAAAAGAGGGGTAACGATAGATAGGCATGAGCATGCACTTTCCCAATGAACCCATAGCCCACCATCCCAACACCGTAGGTTCGCATCTTGCCCTTCCTCGTACGCTGGCGAGTTTCTGCAGGAATTCTACCACGTTGTTATGAAATAAAACGAGGAACCGATGCCCAAGAATGCGACGATGATACATCACTCATGGGACCTAACGCCTCAAGAGGCTATTCAACTACAGAAAAAGTTAGCCAAAGAAATCCGTGTGGAACCTTTAGACGTCGAGAAGGTTAAGCTGGTGGCCGGCTGCGACATCTCTTTTGCTGCCCATGCCTCCACAGATACACCGGTTTTTGCCGGCGTTGTGGTACTTGAACTGCCCCAACTTACCCTGAAGGAGCGGGTAGGGGTTCGCACCATCTCTCCGTTTCCCTATATCCCCGGCCTTCTCTCTTTTCGGGAATCGCCTCCTCTCCTCGAAGCCTGGGAGCGGCTCTCTACCCGTCCCGATGTTCTCATTGCGGATGGGCAAGGCCTCGCCCATCCACGCCGATTTGGAATCGCGTGCCATCTTGGGCTACTATTGGATGTGCCGAGTATCGGGGTGGCCAAAAGCCTGCTTGTAGGGCATCATGATGCGGTTCCAAACCAGGTTGGTGCTTGGCAACCGATTGTGGATCGGGGTGAGATGGTGGGGGCGGCGCTTCGTCTGCAACAAAACGTGGCTCCGATCTATGTCTCGGTAGGGCATCGGGCAGACCTAACGAGCGCCATTCAACTGATTCTTCAATGCAGAGGTTCTACCCGTTTGCCTGAACCCACTCGGCAAGCGCATCTCTATGTGAATGCCCTTCGTCGGGGCGAGATACCGTTGGTCTGAACTTCTTATCCCCGGTCGCTTTACTCATTCGAGTAGGGAGACAGGAGTGGAGGAGAGAGGGAATTTAAGTTTAGAGGAGGCTTTCGCGGCGCTGCGGCAACTTATAGAAGACAAGCGCTCTGAGATTTATCGGCAGATACGATGGTTGAGTAATATTGGATACTATCGTCAGCTATAGAGGTATGCGGCTTATGCCGAGCAGATCAAAAGCTATGCAGAGAAGATGGCCGAACACGGAGGGAGGAATCTGTTTGTTTGCACAGCAGGGCGAAACATCTGCGGGCTGTGCCTATTTGAGAGATCAATGCGGGAATGGATGAACGAAGTTCCATGAGGCCCTCTCTCGAACTGGTGCTTGGGCCCGCCGGCGCCGGCAAGACGCTATATGCTCTAAGGCTTTATCAGCGCAAGCCGGCCCGCACGCTTCTCATCACGGCGACCCAAGTGCAGGCAGAGCGCGCCCTGACGCTTTTAGGGGAGGAGGCATTGCCGAACACGGTGATGTCTCTGCAGGAGTTCATCGGGCGTCTGG
Source organism: Chthonomonas sp. (assembly GCF_035294505.1). Classification (NCBI taxonomy): domain Bacteria; kingdom Bacillati; phylum Armatimonadota; class Chthonomonadia; order Chthonomonadales; family Chthonomonadaceae; genus Chthonomonas; species Chthonomonas sp. The sequence continues at coordinate 65,136 of NZ_DATGKU010000182.1, forward strand.
TGGAGGGTGGCGGCGTCGAGGTGGTGGGGCGCTCGTTTCAGCGCCTGCTCCTACAGGACATCATCGAAAGGTGGCTCTATCCGGACGATTATCTCAACCCCATGCGTTTTTATGAGGGGTTTCTTGCCGCCTTGCTTGAACAGATTCGGGAGTGGAAGCTTTCGGGGCTTTCACCGCAAAACATTCAAGAGATCGGGCCGATGGCCGTAGAGGCGACGGGAAATCCCCGCGAGACAGATAAACTTCTCGAGCTTGCAAGGCTCTACGGTGCCTACGAGAGGTTTTTGCTGCAACATCACCGACAGGATGCCGAGGGCATGTTGCTGCTGGCAAGGAAGCGCTTGCAGTTGGGGCATGTGCGTTGGTTAGCAGATTTCGATACCCTCATCTTAGATGGCTTTTATTTCCTCTATCCGGCTCAAAGCGCCCTGCTGATGACGCTGGCGGAGTGCTTTCCACAAATGCGGTTTGTGGTAACCCTGCTCTACGACCCCAAGCGACCTCTGCTCTTTGCCCCCGCGGAGCCGACTATCCGGCGATTAAAAGCCGACTTTCTGTGTCGTGAGACGCTGCTTAGCTCCCCTCAGGCCCCGATGACGATTGCGGATGTGTTAAGTCAACGTCTTTTTCATGATTCGCGCTTTGAGCCTTTGGAAAGTGCGAATCTGGAGCCTGTTCTCCTGTTCGACGCCCCCGATGTCTATATGGAGGCGGAGATGGTGGCGCGTACCTTTCAAAGTCTACACGAAACTGGAGAGTATCGGTGGAGCGATTTTGCTGTGGTGGTGCGCAACGCCCAGGCCTACGCTCCGACTCTTTTCTCGGTTTTTGAGCGTTATGGCGTTCCGATAGGCACCTATGCCGGCGAGGCGGTTGCCGAAAATCCACTGATACGTGTTCTCGTCGCCTTTCTCGATCTGGTGCGACACGACTGGCCGCATGATGCCGTGCTGGCCTTTTTCAAGTCCTCTTACACCCAAACGCCCCGTGAAGAGGTGGAGCGACTAAGGTTGCTTGCTCATGAGAGAGGGATAAGGCGAGGGAGAGAAGAGTGGGAAGCTTTGCTGCCGGCTCTCGCGCCTTCATCGGCATCCGCCCGACTGCTTGAGGCGATGTTGAATCGGACGGAGCGGTTACAACAGGCACAGAGCGTTCAGGATATGGCCGAGGAGATTGAGCTTCTGTTTGAGGAGTTCGGTTTTGCAGAGGCCATTGCACTCGGCGAGCCTTCGCGGCAAAAACGCGATCAGGAGGCTTACCGTTTGGCCATAGAGACCCTTTACTCTATGGCCGATATGATGCGGCTTACCGAACGAGAACGAATGCCTTTTGGCGATTTTGTCGAGAGACTCATCACCGCATGGCGTAATAGCCCTATTGTGGTGGGCTTGGGAGAAGATCAGGTCTGGATTTCTGAACCTTACGATGTTCATCAAAGACGGCCTCGTGTCGTAGCGGTAATGGGGCTTCTAGAACGCCTATTTCCGCGCCGCCTTACCGAAGACCCTTTTTTGCCGGATGCCGTGCGCTATCGGTTGTATGAACAAACAGGTCTTTATTTAGCACCACGTGAGGCACGTGTGAACGAAGAGCGCTTGTTGTTCTATTTAGCGGTAACAGCCCCTGCAGAGCGGCTTATTCTCTCCTATCCGCGAAGCAGTGGCGAGGCGGACACCCTTCCCTCTTTCTACCTGGATGAGGTGAGGGAGGCGCTGGCTACCAACCCGGAGTTGTTGCGTGTGGTATCGCGCCGTTTGACCGATGTAGCTCCGCGCTCGGAGGACACCGGTTCATGGCGTGACCGCCTTCTGAACCTTTGCCTACCCCTGTTCGACCCCGCCGTAACAGAGGAGCAGAGGGCCGAGATACGCGAAATGGTGAATCGGTTATGTGTCGAGCATACATCGGCGCGCGAGCTTTTGCGCGCTGTTGCCGAAGCGCGGTTTCTGCCCCCGCTACCACGTGTAGAGGAAGAGACAACACGAGCATGGATGCGCGAGCAGACGAAACGTTGTTCGATCGCCGAGCTAGAAGTCTATGCCCGTTGTCCCTTTCGTTACTTCCTGCAGTACCGTTTGCAGTTGCGGGTAAGCATCCAAGCCAGCTTCGCTTTACTGCAGGAGAGGCTGCTCCATGATGTGCTATACCGTGCCTTCTCCGAGTTGTCGGCCACGGATGGGCAGGCGATTCAAGAGGTGTTGGAGAGAGCGTTGGAGACCGAACTTCAAAATCTCGTAGCCGACATTTCGCCGCACCGCAAACGCCTCTTGCGACAAGGTCTAATACGTATCTTAGAAACCATTGCAGAGAAGGAGCAGTTTTATAGCCGATGTTTGCCCTTGCGTCCGCTCCATTTTCATCTGGCATTCGGTGTGTCGCAGGCGAATTCGGCAGTGTACGATTCAAGCTCTTTATCCCGGCCACTGGTTATTCCAAACCCACAAGGTGGCGAGCCGATTGAGCTTTATGGGGTTGTGGATCGAGTAGACAGAGATGCCGATGGAGAGGTCGTTTTCCTGATGGACTATACAACGGCACAGCCCCCGTCTTGGCCAGAGATCACCGGCGGTAAAGCCCTTCGACTGCCTCTGATGATGCTGGCCCTGGAGCGTCTCTTTGGGATGCAGGTTGGAGGTCTGTGCATAGATTCTGCCACCCAAAAGGCGCGTGCCCGCCTCTTTCGTACAAGCAGGGTAGCGTTTCGGCGATTCAAGCTGATCCCAGAGCGCGAGAAGGGAGACCAGGTGCAACCGTTAAACGACGAACAGTATGAAGCCATGCTGCAAGCGGCCGTTGCAGCGGCAATTCGCCATGTGAACTCCATGCGGCAGGGCTATGTAGCGGCGACGCCAGGAGCACACTGCCGTTTTTGCCCCTATTCTGACATCTGCCGCACGACGCCTCAAGGCCATGACGGCGAGCCGTTATACCGCATGGATGTGGTGCCGAGATCGAGTGTTGGCTCAACAAGGGAAAAGGACACGGCACAAGAAACCGGTGGGGGCGGAGCCTAGTTTTAAGCTCCAGCCACACGCGTCCGAGAGAGCTTTGCAGATGGTGAGGCCTAGTCCGTTACCGCCTGTAGCCGTGTTTCGGGAGCTATCGGGCCGGTAGAAGGGTTCAGTCAGACGCTCCAACTCGCTTGGGGCGAGAGGGGTGCACTCATTAAAAATCTCCAGTTCGGCGCCTTGAGCGGCGGGTTTCAGGGTAATTCGCACCTGGCCGCCTTCTTTCGCATATTTTATCGCATTTTCCACCAAGTTTCGCACTAGCATCTCGGCGTGGTTGGTAGGGGCAATGATCTCAAGAAACGGTGGAAGCTCCGAGTGGATTTGAAGATGACGTTTGCCCGCCAAAGCGGCATAATGGGCAAGTTGACGTTCACAGATTTCCACAAGGTCAATAGCCTCGCCGGAGGGGGTAGGGGCCATCTCGATGCGGTTTAATAGCAGGAGATCGCGCACCAGCGCCGTGAGGCGCCGTGTTTGAGTGAGCGCCTCTTCCACGTAGACGCGATATTCTGTCTCGCTGCGTGGACGCTGAAGGGCTAGTTCCAGATGGCCGGAAAGCGCTTGGAGAGGCGTTCGCAATTCATGAGAGACGGCAGCATAGAAACGCCCGCGAGCTGCCGCCGATTCGGCCAGGCGGTCGAGTAGGCCGTTAAGTGTGGCCACAAGCTCGACGATCTCGACGTCTTTTGAGGGGGCTGTGAGATGGACGCGCATACGCTCTACCGATGCCGAACGGGCTTGTCCCGCCAACCGACCAATGGGCGAAAGCGTACGGCCCACCAAAAGCCACGCGCCACCGGTTACAGCGAGGAAGATAAAGAGGCTCAATACAATTAAGGTTAGCGCTAAACGTTCTTGGGAGCGCTCGTGCTTAAGCCAGGGCAGCCCGATGACGATGGTATCGGAGCCAAAGCGAAACGACGTTCCTCGCCAATCATCCCGATCTCCCCAGGGCCAAACCGGCATTTGCGAGGTGGAGGTCCAAACAAGTTTGCCGTGCGAATTCAGCATTTGCAAGGCGATATTCTCTTCTGTCAGGTCACGCTCCTGTTCGGTAAGCTCGTAGAGGGTGGTCTCGTTGGGCTGTAGGTGAGCTAGCTCGTGCTGTACCTTTTTCGCTGCCGTTTGTAGGAGAATGTCGGCACTGCGTTCCATGGCGATACGTGAGTAGCGAATGAGAACGTAGCAGGCGATGAGCAAAAGAATGGCGGTGGCCGCGGAAAACACGAGGGTCATGCGCCATCGCATCGAGTTAAAAAGCATGAGTTAGCCCTCCAGACGGTAGCCCACACCACGTACCGTGTGAATAAGTGGGCGGGCGAAGCCGCGATCAATCTTACTTCGCAAGTAACTTATATACACATCCAGTACATTGTCATTGCCTTCAAAGTCGTACTGCCAAACATGTTCCAGAATCATCAAGCGTGTTACCACGCGCCCTGCATTCCGCATGAGATATTCCAAGAGGGCGAACTCCGTCATAGAAAGATGGATGGTTTTTCCCTGACGGCAGACTTTTCGGGTGGCCGGGTCTAGAGTGAGATCGGCGACACGAAGCACCGGTGGACTGGAGGTGCCACGACGCAGAAGGGCACGGACTCGCGCCAACAGTTCCCCGATTTGGCAGGGCTTCACGATGTAGTCATCGGCGCCGCTATCGAGGCCTTCAATTTTGTCTTCTAGCGTGTCGCGCGCGGTGATGATGAGGATGGGGGTGGTAACGGAGGCCGCACGCAACTCCTTACACAGAGTGAAGCCATCTTTGCGAGGCAGCATTACGTCGAGGAGGATGAGATCGAAGGCGATGTTGACGGCCAAGCGAAGTGCGGTCTCTCCATCCTCCACAACCTGTGTGGTGTAGCCGGCTTCGTTAAGCGCTTGCTGTAGAAAGCGGGCGACGCTCTTATCGTCTTCTACGATCAGGATATTCATCGGCGTGGTCTTGCGCGTTTTGTGCTAGAGGTTTTATACCCTTCTTTATGACATCTTTTCTTCAATTCTCGTGGAGAATGCGAAGGACGGCACGCCCGTTTACATTCTGCAGCGGCAGGTAGACTTCTCGCGTTTGTGGGTTTACCGCTATACTATGGGCACGGTATGCTAGATAGGCTAGACCCAGCTTGTGAAGCGTGGTGCCTTCCACCTGGAAAACAGCGAGCACACCGCTTTCGCTTGCCACGTAAAGGCGACGAAGCGATGGGTCGAACGCAAGAACATCTGGGTCTTGGCCTACAGAGAAAACCGATGGCAGGAAACGCTTGGTCTTCAAAGAGAAGACAGCAAGTTTTGCGTTGCCTTCGCAAGCCACAAAGGCCAGCATTTGGTCCGGAGCGATGAGTAGGCTGTGATCGTGTTCGCAGGAGCGCGGAATAGGATAGCGAGCAACGATCGTGTCGGTGTCTGGGTCTATCGCAACAAGCTGGTTCAATGTCTGCACGTTCACATAGACTCGATGGTCAATCGGGTTGTATTGGCTGTTTCCTGCCTCTCCGCCGAGCGGGATGGTCTTCAAACGGCGATTCGTCTGTGTGTCTATAACGGTTTCGGTACGCCCGAATTCGTCGGATACATAGAGCTTTTTCGTTAACGGATCGTAGGCCATGCCGTCCGGATAGTCTCCGGCCGGAATGCGGGCAAGAATACGTAGAGAGCTTTCGTCTATGGCTGCCACCCTATTTTCACCGGTGGCTGAAGCGTAAATGCGTTTGATAGAGGGGACAACGAGGACGCCGTGAACAGAGGGCAGATTGGGAATGACTGCAACCACCTTGCGCTTTTGCGTGTTAAAAACCACGACACTATCCGCCCCTAAGTGTGCGATGAAAAGCAGGTGATGGTTGGGGTCGAGGCTCTCATAATCGAAACGGCTTGTTCCTCCGGGCAGAGGGATGTCGGCAACGAATGTGAGCGGCAGTCTGGATGGGGTGGGAGTGCAGTTGCCTGCAAGGCCGGCTGCAGCTAGCCACAAGGCAAGGTGAAAGCAGGTTCTTAGAAATTTTCTCACGGAAGAAGCTCCTCCTCAGCGTTTTAAGCGAGCATATCGTCACATTGCGGCGCGCTATCCGTTTTAATTACAAGGTGTTGTAAATAAGCGCCCTCGATGAGGTCGCTTTTGGCACACGGTGTTATGGTACAGACTTCAGATCGAAATACGGAGAGGAAGACGCACCGGTGCCCTAGAGAACGCTAATGTAGTCGTGTTGTTGGATACTTCTTAGGGCAGGTCGGCCGAAAGGTCGAAGAGGTGAAGGAAAATGAGAAACAGATATTACTTTATGGCTATGATCACGCTGTTGCTCGCTACGGGGATCACGATGTTGGGTCGTGCCGCGCAAGCGCAAGATGATGACCAAGGTTATCGCATCCGAGAAAACGGCTCAAGCGCTTTTACTCCTTCTACTCCCCCTGAGGCTTCGCCGTCTCCTTCCGAACAGGGTGAGGCTGGGGCTGTGCGCCTTGCGCGCTTCTCTTATGTGGAAGGCAACGTAACGTGGCGTCCTGGCCCCTCTACCGACTGGAGTTACGCCTCGGTGAATCTGCCCATGAGGCAGGGGGCACAGGTATGGGTAACGGATGGAGGCCGTGCAGAGATTCAGTTTGATGATGGCAGCCTATTAAGGTTAGGAGGAGGCGCTCTCGCGACACTACAGACCCTCTACAGCGATTCACAAGGGGAGTTTACCCAGATCGTTTTAACCAACGGGCTGGCAACCATGGTAACGCGCCACGCCTACTCTATCTACCAAATAGACACCCCGGACGCCTCGGTTAAAGTCAACGAAAAGGCACGTGTTCGCGTTGGGGTTGGAGACGGTGTGGAGGTTTGTGTGCAAGAGGGACGCGCAGTTTTAGACGGGGAGCAAGGCGAGGCGGAACTGCGTGCAGGGGACTACGTTTTTTTGCAAAGCATAGATAGCCCGTACAATGTTCGCCTAGCTCCTCCTGAAGATGAGTGGGATCTTTGGAACGATCATCGTGATCGAGTGATGTTGTACGGTGCGCATCACCTACCTCCTAACATCGGCCTGGTGGCCGGCGATTTAGACAACTACGGCGATTGGCGCTATACGCCCAATTACGGTTATGTTTGGTGCCCTCACGTCGAGCGCGCGGACTGGCGTCCCTACTGCGACGGGCACTGGGTGTGGGTTGTGCCTTTTGGCTGGACATGGGTTTCTGACGAGCCGTGGGGATGGGCGCCCTATCACTACGGCACGTGGGTTTATGAGTCGTTCGGTTGGGCATGGGTGCCCGGCCCGGCATGTCAATATTGGCAGCCGGCTGTGGTAGACTTCAGCGTCTGTGAAGACCGCGTGATCTGGGCACCGCTCGCACCTGAGGAGGTACGCTATCCAAGCACGCTAACCATCGCGTTTGCCCATGGCGATTGGTTTACCTACTTCTCCATCGCACAGGCAGCCGTCTACTATCCGGTGGCCTCCTCCTATTGTGCGCCACGACCTTTCGATACGGCCTATGTGAATCAGGTAACCTATGTCAACAATGTAACGAATATAACGAATATCAATGAAGCTCCTCCGGGGGTACCCCTGACAGCTTTTCAGCGGTTCCAGCAGACGACGGAGTACTATGCAGCGACGCATCTGAATCGGGGCAGTGTGCTCTTTATTCCGCGCAACGCGCGTCGAGCGCCAGGGGCTACCTACGCCACGCTCGCCGCATTCCGCGAGGCAAGTGCCTATCGCCCGCTGCCACCTTCTGAGGCCGATCTCTTCACCAGAGGCCGAGCACCGGAGGCCGACCAAAGCGTAGAACCGATTGCTGGCCCGCCGAGTTTGTTGCCTACACCGCTCTCTTTTACCCCCGTGCGCTCGCGCATGCCACTTGTCACACCGCCGGCGGCATTGCAGACACGGGCGGTATTTCATGCTCCGAACCCCTCGATGCGAGGGCGCGTTGCCACCGAGCCGGCGTCGCCCACAGCCTCTTCGCGCGTTTTGCCACCTCCCATTCGTGCGCGTGGTGGCAACTCTGATCTGTCGGAGTTCTCTCCCTCACGTTCCAGGGACTTCGTTGCGCGGACGCCTAGCCCAACAGAAAACAGACCGGCAGTGCCGCGTACGCTAACGCCGTCTACGGTGGGGCCATCGTACCCATCCTATCTCACGAATCGGCGAGCACCGGATCGCATAGGTCATCCTGAGACAACGGAGAATGGGGCGGCCAATGCAGCCGCTTTGGCCCGGCGTGAGCTAGGCTTTACACCAGGCAGACCGATTCAAAGCGGCCAGCAGCAGCCTTTCCTGCCTTCAGAACGTCGCGACCGGCCCGGCGTGGGGAGGTTCCCAAACAGGCCGCTCTACGAGCCGAATAGCCCGAATACGCCCGCGCCGCGCTTTACTCCCACTCCGCAGTGGCCTGGAAACCCGCCCCAACAACCCATCGGGCGTGGCGCACCTCCGCGTACGGTTCCTTATACTCCCGCACCGTTCCACGATGATCGGGGTGTGCCCGCATATACACCGCATCCGGTGCAGCCGGCGTGGAACCCACCCTCTATGCCACCACGACGCGAGGCCCCTTATGTGCCGCCGCCTGCACCACAGCCTCCTGTCTACCATGCGTCGCCGCCTCCACCTCAACCCGCGCCACAGCCTCCTGTCTATCATGCGCCTCCTCCTCCACCTCAACCCGCGCCACATGTTGCGCCGAGCAGCCCTAGTGGCGGGGAAAACCATGGGAGCAGTGGCTCCGGCACATCGAGAGATCGCCCAAAGCGCTAGCTCGGAGATGAGGTACCGACGCAGGAAGCAGCAGAGAATGTGCTACACTAAACATAACAACCCTCCCACCGGAACGATGGGAGGGTAAGACAAGGAGGTAAAACTATGAAGCGCCATGTCAATAAAGCCACTATCATGCTCGTGTTGCTCTGCTTTTCCGCGGGTATGGTCAGCGCCGATATTCTCGGCTCGCTGCTGAAAGCGGGTGGAGTGGCTTTGATCATCGGCAAATTTGGGCCACAAATCAACAGTGCCATCAACCATCTCACACGCACGCCCCAAAATAACCCCACTTATGCCACCAAGGTGGTGCCGGTTATTTCTGCCGGTGACGGCACCGAGGTGGGCGGTGTGCAGGTGATGGGGCCGCGTTCAGCCGTGAATAAGGTGCAGGCCGTTGTTCAGTTTGAGGGGCGTTTCAGTTCGATTGGGCTTCGCATTCGCGGGCTTGTTCCCGTAGAGACCAAGAGCATTAAGAACATCCGGCGAATACCCGGTGTGGGCATAAGCGGCCTGCTCGACATCAAGTTGTAACTCCCTCGGTCTATCAACAGTCTCTTTATAACGGCAGGCCCTAAGTCAGGTCTGCCGTGCTGCTTTTCAGCATCCTCTGAACGCCGTTCTAAATGGGTAGGAATCTTTCCGAAAATGTAGGAATATAGAGCACAACAGCGTCAATTGGGTGTGCCTTCGGCCGTTCAGGCAAAAATCCTAGCAAGTGAGGGAAAGGCTATGCTTCAGAAAAGCCCTTTCGCTATCGGCAGCTTCATAGGGTCTAAGATCGCGTTCCTTATCTGCGTTGTAGGGGGGGTGCTTTGTTTGTCTCCAAGACAAGCGAAAGCGGATAGCGCTCTACGCCCCGTCCGCGTCTTTGTGGGCGGCAAGCCGTTAGAGGCCTCGACATCGCCTCTGACCGATGGTAGCGAAACCTTTGTTCCGCTCGACATCCTTACGCTGGTAGGGGCACAGGGGCATCTCAACAAACGGGGAGATGCTGTGCGGATAACCTACGGGCATCCGATACAGGAAGCCGAGCTTGCCGTTGCGCGACCGGAGGGAAAACCTATGTTGGCGCTCTCCGACCTAGCCCGCCTGCTTCCCGCCGATATTCTTACGGTAGATAGCCATGCCAATGGGGCGTTGAACGCGACAAGCTTCGACGAAGTTTATCTGTTGGCGCGTGTAACCGATGTGCGCTTACAGCAGGGGGCCATACGCTTTACCACCTCCTTTCCTGTGCCCTATCAGGTGCGTATGATAGATGAGGATGGTCAGCGGGTGGGCTATGTGGACTGCCTTGGTGCGAAGCTAGCTCCTGATTTGCTGAATCAGACCCTGCCCGACGATGACCCGCAGACGCAAAACTTACGGGTGGGGCAGTTCAAGCCCGACGTAGTGCGCGTGGCGGTGAATCTGCCCTTGAGCCTACGGGTACGTGCAGGGGATGGACAGGCCGATGCCGAAGGGCAGGTTATCGTCGTGTTGTGGAAAGACCCAAAAGGAGCGGCGAAGATGGCTGCAATGGCGAATACCGGTGGCACTGCGAAACCCCAAGGCCCCGGAGGGCTACAGGTGCCGACGACGCCGGGGGGAGAGAGCACGGCCGCCCCGTCGAACGAATCGGCCACTAGTCCTGCGGTAAACCAAACAGGGGCGGCCACCGAAGGGGCGGGGGAAGGGAACAGTCCTGCAAATCCGAATGCTCCCACGGCAACAAAGTTCGTCCAGATTCAACGCATTGTATTTGAACCGGACAACGATCAAAGCGCCACGCTTCGGATATTTACAACGGGGCCTTTGCAGCCTTCTATTCGCTACACGGAGGACGGTGGGTTACAGCTGGACTTGCCCGGTGCCGTTTTGGCCCTCACCGATTCGACCCAAGCCGATCAAAGCTTCCGGCATCCTCTATTAACCGAAGTGCAAGCCATTGCCCTCGATCAGACGCCTCCGGTGGTGCGTATCCGGTTGCGTACCCCGCGCTACGATGGGTTTGTGCTCGATCCGCGAGCCGATCAGGTGGTTTTGCGTCTACGCCTGCCGCGCAACGCGACAGGGGTCTTGGCAGATAAGCTGATTGTCGTAGACCCAGGACATGGTGGTTCTGCAACGGGGGCAACGGCAGGCGGCTATGCCGAAAAGAACATCACCTTGGCCATTGCGCTCAAGTTACGAAGAGTTCTCGAGGCGTGCGGCGCGCGCGTGGTGTTGACGCGAGACCGAGATAGAGATGTAGACCTGTCTGCCCGGCCAGCCCTTGCGAACGCCATTCATGCCGACTTTTTCATCAGCATTCACAACGATGCCTGTAGCCATCCAGGAGAGGCATCCGGCACCACCACCTACTACCATATGGAGGACCCAAGCAGCAGGGCGTTAGCCAACTGCGTGCAACACGCTGTGGCGGCCGTAACGGGCTTGCCCAGCCGCGGCGCCCGCTCCGATAGCAGCCTCTATCAGCACGGGTTGGCCGTACTGCGTGAAAGCCAAATGCCGGCCATTCTCATTGAGGTGGCCTATATTGATAATCCGGTGGATCGGCGCAAGCTCATAGACCCAGATTTTCAAGAAAAGGTGGCCGAGGCCATCTGTCGGGGGCTGCGACTCTACATTGAGGGGCATTCGCAGACGGCCCTGTTGCTGCCTAAAGACAGATAGAGACGGCTGAATCGAATCGGTACCGAGCCTTCCTAAGAGCTGCGCACGGGGCGGCGGCTGTGCAGACCGCACTCCGTTTTTTGTAGTCCGGCCCAACGTCCCGCGCGTTCATCCTCCCCTTCGCGCACGGGGCGCGTGCAAGGCCAGCAGCCTATAGAGGGATAGCCACGGTCGTGGAGAGGGTTGTAGGGCACGTTATGGGTGCGAATGTAGGCCCAAACATCCTCGCGAGTCCAATTCGCCAGTGGACTTATTTTGACTAGGCCGAATTTGGAGTCCCATTCCACAATGCCGGCCTGAGCGCGGTCGGGGGTTTGATCGCGTCGAATGGCGCTTACCCACGCATCGAAGTCTTTAAGCACCTTACGAAGGGGAACGATTTTCCTTAGGCGGCAGCACTCGTCGGGATTGGTGTGATAGATCGGGCCGCCAAAACGGGCTTCCATCTGCTCAACGGTCTCTTCAGGACGCACAAAATGAACGGTAAGGCCGTAGCGCTCCTGAATGCGTTCCCTCAGGGCCAGCGTTTCTGGGAACTGGTAGCCGGTCTCAAGATTGAAGATAAAAGGAAGTTTTGCAAGAGGGCCGAATTGGGCCAGCATATCTAAGAGAACACAACCTTCTGCCCCAAAGGCGGTGGCCATGGCCAGCCTCTCTCCGTAGATTTTAACCGCCCAGGCCAGAATCTCTTGAGGGGAATGCTCTTCCAGGCAGTTACTCAAGGCGGTAAGAGCTTCACGGCTTGGTGGTGGCAGGGTCATCGTTCTCCTCTTTCTAAATCTGACTAATTCGATAAACTAACTAAGTATATGAAGTATATCAGAAATACGCTCTCCCTGTCAACAAGTTCCCAAAAAATCTTGCCGGCCTAAAAGCAAGGTGGTGAATGCCGAAAGGGAGCCTACATTATCGGGGGTTGCGAAATGCGCCCTACCGCATAGGAGAAGCTTTTAGCGTCGTCGGGCTTCTACCCTAACCAGAAAGAGAGAACGAAGAGCACGGATACAAGCACCAACAGCGGGTTGATCTCGCGCCAGCGTCGTTGCGCCAACATAACCAAAAGATAGGAGAGAAATCCAAAGCCGATTCCTCGTGCGATGGAGTAGGTGAAGGGAATTGTAACAATGGTGATAAACGCCGGAAACCCCTCTTCCAACCGATGAAATTCGATGTCGCGAACGCTCGAAAGCATGAGAAACCCCACAATGATAAGGGCAGGTGCGGTGGCCTGCGCCGGCACGATGATGACCAGGGGCGAGAAGAAGAGCGCGAGTAAAAAGAGAATGCCAACGACGAGGGAGGTCAGACCGGTGCGTCCGCCTGCAGCAACGCCGCTGGCGCTTTCTATGTAGGTGGTGGCGCTCGATGCACCGCAAAAGCCGCCCCAGAGTGCGGCGAACCCATCTACAAACAGAATTTCACGGAGACGGGGCAGGCGTCCCTCCGCATCCACAAGATTTGCCTGTTGCCCCACGCCGAGTATGGTGCCCATGGCGTCGAAAAAGTCGCTCATGACAAAGGCCAGAATAGTGGACCAAAGTGCCGGATGCAAAGCGCCAAGCACATCTGCTCGCCCTAGGGTAGTGAATTGCGGTAGTTGAAGGAGTTGGTGGGCGGGAGGAAGGGAAACGACTTTTGTGAAGAGGGCGATGATGGTGGTACAGAGAATACCTAACAGCAGCGCCGCGCGCCAGCGAAAAGCTACAAAGAGAAGAGTAAGAGCCAGCCCAAGGCTGGCCACAAGCACCTCTTTGTGATGAAAGGAGCCGTAAGTGAGGGGGGCATCGGCAGTGTTGGCCTTTACAAGGCCGGCGTTCACCATGCCAAGGAGGGTGATGAACAGGCCGATGCCCACAGCTATCGCTCTTTTTAGCCCCATGGGGATGGCGTTCATAATGGCCTCGCGGGCCCGGGTGAGCGCGAGCACGGCGATGATCGCCCCTTCAATCACCACGACGCCCATGGCGGTTTGCCAGGGAACATGGTGCTGCAAACAGACATCGAAGGTGAGCACGCCGTTAAGCCCCATGCCTGGAGCGAGGGCATAGGGCGTGTTGGTTAACAGTGCCATAAGCAGGGTAGGAATGGCGGCAGTAAGCGCTGTAGCCGCTGCCAATGCGGACGCGCTATGCTGTAGGCCCGGAATATTGGAGAGAATAGAGGGGTTTACAAAGAGAATGTAGGCCATTGTCATAAAGGTGGTGAAGCCTGCTGCCACCTCCGTGCGAATGTCCGTATGACGTGCTGCGAGGGTAAACCGTTTTTCAAGCATTTCTCTCTCCTTTTCCATAAACAGACAAGAGGGTACCCGTAAGGCAAAGCGCATCCCTTTTGGGGCTTCACGCTAGCACTCGTTGTCTACCTCCGGCTCCATGAACATTTCAAGCTGACGCGGGTCGGTGACCTCTGGAGTGCGGGTGGGGGGCATGGGGTGCGTACCGCGGGCACTGTGGATGGGGGCATTGCGCACACGATGGCAACGGCGACAGCGTGCCTCATAGGTCTCCTCTGCCCCGATAAGGATGGTCGGTTCGTTCCAGGAGGCGGGGCGTCCGTTCACAAGGCGTTGGGTACGTGTGGCCTCTCCCCCACAGACTTTACAGATAGCGTGCAGTTTAATGACATTCTCGGCGAGCGCCAGCAGGGTGGGCATAATGCCAAAAGGCATGCCACGAAAATCCTGATCGAGACCTGCCACAATCACATCTATCCCACGATCGGCGAGGCGTTGGCAGAGGGGAACGATGGCTTCATCGAAAAATTGAACCTCTTCAATTCCCACCACATGGACCCGTGGGTCTAGAAGTGTCTCAAGGGTGCGGGCATCGGGCACGGCGATGGCCTGAAATCGCACACCGTCGTGGGTGCTGATAACGGTGTTATCGGTGCGGGTATCGAGTGCCGATTTAAAAACTTGTACTCGTTTTCGGGCATAGAGGGCTCGCCGTACAAGCCGAATTAACTCATCGGTTTTTCCGGAGAACATACATCCACAGATAACCGTTATAGAGCCGGGCTGTCTGGTGCGCGTAGGCATCGCTTCTCTCCACGCCTTCAGAGGTGAGTTGTAAAGAACTTTACAAGCAGGTGGTCATACTCGGGCAGCTCTTCTGGAGCTATCCAGACATGGCCGGATTTCGGCAGCACGTGAAGCGCACGGGGAGGGCAGGCGGCCGCATAGAGATCGTAAGCATCTTTAACGGGAACGATGCGATCGTGTTGCCCGTGAAATAGCAGAACGGGCCTAGGAGCGATCTTGCCGATGGCCTTCAGCGCGGAAACCGCATGAGGAGAGATGGGAATCCAGCGCCGGCCAATGGAAATGGCCAAAGGGGTGATAAGCGTTCCGAGAGGGCCAAAAAGTAAACGCCCGCGCCGAATGACGGCGCGTTCAAGGGTGGCGAAGGCGCCGTGAGTAACAACCGCAGCCAAACGAGTGTCATCCGCAGCGGCCATCAAGGCCACCGAACCGCCCATGGAGTGCCCATAAACGCCGATGCGAAGGCCATGCATCTCCGGGCGGGCAGCAAAGTAGTCTACCGCCCCAAGCAGATCGTTTGTTTCTAAATAACCGACCGTACAGACATGCCCGCCACTTCGTCCCGATTTACGAAAGTCGAACAGGAGTGTGTGGAAACCGGCCTCCCGCAGAAGTCGAGCCCAGTAGAGCATCTCCATGCGATTATAGAGATGCCCGTGACAGAGAACAACCCCACCAATCGCCTCGCCTTTGGCCGGTAGAAACCAGCCACTCAGGGCGATGCCATCGCGTGAGAGAAAGGTAACCTCCTCTAGCCCGATGCTTCGGGCATCTTTGGGTAAAAAAACGGGAATACGGGGTGGGTGTGTGGCGATGTAGGCGTAGCTAACTGCAAGACCACCCCACAAGAGGCCACCGGCGATCAGGCCTAAGCCGAAATAGGTGGGATGAAAAAAGCGTTTTGTGCGGATATCTTCGCGTGGTTTAAGCTGGCGGCTCGGCATGTCTATAAGTATAACGCATAGTCCCTGATTTAGTCTCTACGGCGGTAAAGGAGGAATGGGGGTCGCTTCGAAGCACGCTTCCCACGCCTTTATTGTTGCAGCATCAACTTCAAAAATAACTACAAGCGTTTATAGCCTACTTATCAAAAAAACCTGCCTAAATCCCAAAAAAGCAGACGCTGTTCTGCTTGCGGAGACGGCTTGGAATTTGCTATAATCGGCGCGTTGTGGGCGCAAATAGTCGCGTCCCCTCCTTCACAGATCACTTATTACCCTTTCATGCCCGCAAGAAGCGGGCCTCGGTTACGGAGGCAGCGAGTGAGCGGAAAGCTCGAATTCGGAGAGGAAGACCGCACGCAAGCGCTGCTCCAGGTATGGGACCTTTGCCTGGCTCTGCTCTCCACAAAGGTAAGCCCGGTGACATTCAATAGTTTTCTGAGCGACACACGCCCCCTAAGCTATGTGGGCAACGTAGTGACTCTGGGTGTCGCCAATCCTTTTGCGAGAGAGTGGTTAGAGAGCCGTGCGGCCAACGCCATTCGGAGTGCCCTCGAGTTTCACCTCAACACGAGTGGGTTGCAGGTGAAGATCGTGGTCATGCCGCGTGAAACGTCCGTTCCTGGTGCGGCATCAGGGCGTAAGGACGCTTCGGATGCGAAGAAGGTCTTGCAGCCAAAGCTGCCTTTGGACGAAGGGGAAGAAGCCGGTGCCGCAGAGGCCATGGCGGCAAAGCCCTCTACCACGCCGCCGCGCGTTACCTCCAAATCTGCCGGTTCTCGCTCGGCCTCTAAAGGGGCTGTGCCGACTCTGCCAGGGCTGCCGCTCAACGAGCGATTCACCTTTGAGACGTTTGTGGTGGGGCGTTCCAACCGTTTGGCCTTTGCGGGAGCGATGAATGTGGCGGAGCGTCCGGGAGCCGTCTACAACCCGCTGTTCCTGTATGGAGGCTCTGGGCTGGGCAAAACCCATCTGCTTCATGCCATTGCGCACGCCATCAAACGCACCAACCCCAAAATGCGGGTGGCCTACGTTTCCGGCGAGTATTTTGCGCAGCACTATATCAATGCCTTAAAGGAGCACGCCACCGATGAGTTTCGCCGTCAATATCGAGAGATAGACGTTTGGCTGGTGGATGACATTCAGTTTATTGCCGGTAAAGAGCACACCAAAGAGGAGTTCTTCCACACTTTCAACGTGTTGTACCAGAGTGGAAGGCAGGTGGTCATTGCCAGCGAACGCAGCCCGCGCGATCTCAATACCATGGACGAGCGACTGCGTTCCCGCTTCCAAAGCGGCCTTATTGCCGACATCGGGCCGCCCGATTTGGAAACACGCATCGCCATTTTGGAGATGTGTCGGCAGCGGGAGGGCGCCGAGGTAAGCGATGAGGTGCTGCACTACATCGGCAGCGCCATCCAATCCAACATTCGTGCGCTGGAAGGGGCACTGACGCGCCTTCTGGCCTACTCGTCCGTCATGGGGGTGCCGCCCACCGTGGAGCTGGCCCAGAACGTGCTTGGCGAGTATCTCATTGATAAGCCTATCCCGGCAAGAGGGCTTACACCCGAGGCGATCATTCAGGCAGTTGCCGACCAATTTGGTGTAGATGCCGCCGAGATCGTGGGCACGAATCGCAATAAGGACGTGTCGTTGGCACGCCATGTGGCGATGTATCTTTGTCGAGAACTGCTGCCCGAGCAACGCGCCCGCCATATTGGAGCGGCCTTTGGACGGCGCGACCACACCACGTTTCTTTATGCGTGCCAACGCATCATTACGCTTCAGGAGATCGATCCGGAACTGCGGCAGACGATTCTGCGACTGAGGCGCTCGCTCGGGCGCTAGGTGCCAGTGCAAGAGAGTTAGGATGGGCGACCTCGGCGACTAGCGGGGCTTTAAAAACGTACTCAAAAAGATCGCTATTGTTTTGAACCCCCCAAACCTCTAGCTCACACTCGGCATCGCTTATCAGGGTAAGCACAAAGCGCCGTGGCGATTCCTCACGTCTAAGGCGAATATCGCGTACCAAACCGAGATGGCTACGGTCGAGTCCTTCTGCTACCCGTAGCAAGGCGGCCAAAACGCGCACACGCCGACGCTCCTCGCGGTTCAGGTCGGCCATATTAGGATGCTTCTTTTTGGGAATGCCTTTGCGATGATAGAGCGCCACGTTGGCGATGATATCTATCTCGGTGTCGTCGAAACCCAGCAGGTCGGAGTTGCGGATGATGTAGTAAGCATGGCGCTGGTGATTGGAGTGGGAGAGAAAGGTGCCGATGTCGTGCAGGATGGCCGCATACTCCAGAAGCTCGCGCGAGGTATTGCCGTAGCTATGTTCGCCCAATTGACGCAGTTCATCGAAAAGACGCAGCGCTAGAAAGGCCGTGTGATGCGCGTGATCGGCCTCATAGTTACAAGCTCGCGCCAGCTGAAGGATGGATCGGCGCCGTACCGAAAGCGCTTGAAACTGCTCGCGTGTTCCCTCTTGGCGTAGAAGATGGTCGACGAGAATGCCCTCCCGTAGCCCTCGTTCGCTGGTGGTGATGCGCTCTGCTTCCACCTGTTCCAAAAAGGTGAGCAGAATGGCGGCTCCTCCGAGGATGATGTCGGCGCGAGTGGGGTCCATGCCCGGCACCTGGCGGCGTTCCTCAAGAGGCAGACGGCAGAGCAGCTTCACCACCTCGCGCAAATCCGCCGTACGAAAAGTGATGCCGCCGCGCAGGGAGGGGGAAGGCGTCGGCTTTGGAGAGGCCTCTGCGTTACCGGTGTAGTGTGCCACCACTTGCCCCAAACAGTTGATGGTTCCGGCGCTGCCGAGAACGAGATCGAAACCGGTTTGTTGCACACGACGAGCCACCGGGTTTGCCACGGCGCGTACATGGGCTTGCACTTTAGCAAACAGCTCAGGGCTTATCGGGTCGGGCGTGTCGAAAAAGAGGTTGGAGAGCCGAATGGCACCGAGCTTCATGCTCTCTAAAACCTCATGCCCTTCCGAGGTGCCTACAATAACTTCGGTGCTTCCCCCGCCAATGTCAATAAGCAACGCCCGCTTAGAACCTAGCTCGATGCCGCTGGAGACCCCCAACCAGATAAGGCGTGCCTCCTCCGGCCCGGAGATCACACGTACCTCTATACCGGCCTCACGACGTACTCGCTCGATGAACTCTTCCCTATTTTCGGCTTCTCGTACCGCTGCAGTGGCGAAGGCGACAATTTCATCGGCGCCAAAACCGCGCGCCACGTCGGCGAAACGGGCGCATACCAAAGCTCCCCGATCGATCGCCTCCGGCGTCATGCGATGGGTGGCGAACTCTCCCTCACCTAGGCGCACCATCTCCCGATGCTGGGCAAGGGTGGTGATGTGGTTATCGTCTTCAATGCGTACAACGGCCAAGCGAATGGAGTTGGTACCGATGTCTATCGCTGCAAAAACATGACTCATGCTATGATTCTACCTGTCTGCGCTTCGGAAACGGTGGTTTACGCTCAATATTCTTAAGTAGGAGCTACGCGAAGCACGGCCGCTCCGTTGATGCGGTCTTGCTTCAGCGCCTGTAAGGCCTCGTTGGCGGCTTCTAAAGGGAACTCTTGGGTGTGTGTGTGCAGGGGAATGGTCTCGGCCAGATGCAGCAGCTCTTTGCCATCTTGACGGGTATTGGCGGTGACGCTGCGTAGGTTCCGTTCGTAGAAAAGGTGTTTTTCGTAGTCCATCGAAGGGATGGGGGTCATATAGATGCCGGCTAGCGCGAGGGTGCCTCCTTTATCGAGGTCAGAGAGCGCAACAGGAACCAGTTCTCCGGCGGGAGCAAACAGAATGCTGCTGCGCAGTTTCACCGGGGGGCGCTCCGCCGTAGAGCCTACCCACACGGCTCCGAGCCGACGGGCCAGCTCCTGATGTTTTTCATCGCGAGTGCATACGTAGACAGGACAGTCCCAATAGCGAGCGATCTGAATAACGATATGAGCTGAAGCCCCAAACCCGTAAAGGCCCAGCGGCTCGCCTGGGTGAAGGTTACTGCGTCGCAGGGCACGATAGCCAATGATGCCGGCGCAGAGAAACGGTGCCGCCTCCCGTGAGGAGACGCCCGGAGGGATGGGATAGATAAACGCCTCTGGCGCCACCACATATTCTGCATAGCCACCGTCTGCATCGTAGCCGGTGAAGATGGGGCTATCACAAAGGTTCTCTTCTCCGCGTTTGCAGTAAGAGCACTTCCCGCAGCTTGCATGAAGCCAAGCTACCCCTACGCGGTCGCCTATTTGAAACCGTGTGGCATCAGGCCCGCGACACTCTATGGTGCCTATGACCTCGTGGCCCGGAATAATAGGCAATTTGTGTGGTGGCAACTCTCCCTCCACCACGTGAAGGTCGGTACGACAAACACCACACACCTCAACGCGAATGAGAACCTCTCCGGAGTGCGGTTTCGGCTTAGGCAACTCTTGCAACTGCAGGGGCGAGCTCTCCACCGGCCCCGGTTTCGTAAGAACCATGGCGCGCATGGTACAATCTCCCTGTTCGCCCAGGTTTTGAGAATAGGAATGAGGCCTCTCGTTTTTTATGTACGATTTTGGCCGAGGTTCGGTTATTTCGACGCGATGTTGTGGAGGGCAACGGCTCCGCCTCTTAGTTTACAACATTTTCTCAAGCTTGCCGAAAAGGCTTGCGTCGCGAACGTACTAGTCATTTGATGAGGAAGATGCATACGCTCATTCAACAGAGAGGATGGGAAGGCTTTCGGGTGGGAAATTTGTCGATCTCACCGCCGGTGGTTCTGGCGCCTATGGCGGATGTAACGAACGGAGCTTTTCGCCGGCTTGCCAAACGCATCGGCCGGCCCGGCCTCGTCGTCACCGAATTTATTTCAACTACCGCTCTGCATTATGGGAATAAGAAAACTTTGAAGATGTTCGACATAACCCCCGATCAGCGCCCGGTAGCGGTGCAGATATTCGGGGCCGACCCGGCCATCATGGCGGAGGCCGCCCGTATCGCAGTGGATATGGGGGCCGATATTCTCGATATCAACATGGGCTGTTGGGTGCCCAAAGTATGTAAGACGGGCGCGGGGGCTGCCCTTATTCGTGATCCCGACACGGCCTGCCGCGTAGTGGAGGCGGTTGTGAAGGCCGTTTCTGTGCCGGTAACCGTAAAAACACGCCCCGGATGGCAGTACGGCGATTTTGCCACGGCAGAGCTGGCGAAGCGCTTTGAAGAGATCGGCATTCAGGCGCTGACGCTTCACGCACGCTTTGCCGTTCAGGGGCATGAGGGGGCAGCCGATTGGGCGCTTATTCGTCAAATGAAAGCGCTTCTTTCCATACCGGTTATCGGCAACGGCGACGTGAACTCACCCCAAGCGGCGGCGCGTCTGATAGAGGAGACCGGATGCGATGGTATTATGGTGGGGCGTGCCGCGATAGGCAACCCCTGGATACTGCGCGACATCGTCCATTTTCTTCGCACCGGTGAGCTTTTGCCACCTCCTACACTTCAAGAGCGGGCCGAGGCCGCCCTCTCTCACCTTTGCGATCTGGCGCAAAGTATGGGAGAAGAGCCGGCCGTACACCACCTCCGAGGCCAGCTACCGCTCTATTTCCGTGGGTTTCCCTACGCCGCGCGTTTTCGTGAGAAGATAAGCCATGCCAACACCGTTGAAGAGGTTCGGAGGCTTATCGAAGAGCTATTTCACGCCCAACTTATGGTATGTGAGTCCGCTTAGGCCCTACCTCACCGGCCTCCACCATGTCGAGTAGGGCGTTCCCTTCGTAAGTGAGAGGAAGGTCTACGCGCCCCCGAATCTTGCTGCTGTAGTAGGTAGCAAAGATAACTTCGGTGGATTGAATGGCGAAATCGGCGGAGAGGAGCGAGCGATGATTTGGGTTTTCGAGCTGAAGAACAACATCGGCGGCGCTGCGGCGGTGCTCATCAAAAGGCTCTTGCGCAAACTCTTTCTCCTCCCACGCCTTTTTGCCGGTAATGCGATATTTGCGCTCCGAGAGCACCTCGATAATTCCCTCTTTACCTACCAAGCGGTGGGTGCAGCCGATGCCCGCTTCATGGCCGGTGACCATCCAGCCTCGCACCCCATTTCGCCATTTGAAGTGGCATAGCCCTTGTTCTTCGTGATAGGCCCCAAAAATACGTCGCTCCTGGCGACTATCGAGTTGGCCGATCACCCATTCCGCCGGGGTTTCCTGGTTGTAGAAAAACAGCATATCCAACCAGTGCGTGCCCCAGTCGAAGAGATTGGGGCACTGCGCCTCTATCTGCACCAGTTCGCCGATATCGCCCCGTGCCACGGCGTCGCGCACGGCTTGAAACACAAGCAGATGTCGGCGCTGGTGGTTAAAGGTGAGTTTGGCTCCGTGGGCATCGGCTGTGGCCTTCATCTTTTTGCAATCCCCCCACGTGATGGCCATGGGTTTCTCGCAATGGATGGCGCGCACACCGGCTTCGGCGGCGGCCATAACCATCTCCGCGTGGAGGTGCGGCCACGTGCAGATGCTTACGATGTCGGGCTGTTCGTGGGTTAGCATCGTGCGATAGTCGGAATAGACTTTGGGGGCGACATGGTGCTTCTCCGTAAAAACCTTTGCTGCCGATGCGTTCGGCTCGGCAATGGCTACCAGCTCGACTTTTCCGGTAGAGGCAAAGGCCGGATAGTGGATATGGGCCATTCCAAAGCCGGTAGCCCCAGGTGAACCGTGAGGGAACCCTGTACCGATAATGGCATAGCGATAGTTTTGAGACATCGGTTTCTCCTAAACGCTTTTTTCTGAAAAACGGCGTGCTCTTTCCTGTGCACAAACCTTTGGTATCTTGTTGTTAGCTTTTCGTAGGGCGTGTTCCTGCCTCTCTTGCTCCGCAAAAAACCGGTTTTTGCGGGCTGGCGCGATTTTCTCTTTACATCTTGTGGGCTGCCGTGCTAGAATATAAGAGATGGTGTTCGTATGACCTATTTTCTCAAAGTTTGTTTCTGAATAACGTAGCACAGTTAATTCACGCTTTTGAGGAGTTCCCGATCCATGTCTGACTTCGATGTTGAGTTCCAGGAGCCTTCGCTGGCCGTAGCAACCACCCGTGCGCCTGAACCACAGGATGCGAGCGAACCGACTACGCCGTCACCTTTGCGCACTCCTGAGGCCTTTGAGGCCTACTGCGCACAGGTGCAGTCACGTCTGGCTCAGTATGCCCAGCAAAGAGCCAACTTTTTGCTTGCGGCACACGATCGTCTGACCCGTCTGCTCGCTACCGCGCGCGCGGTTGAAGACAACAATCTCTATAACGAACTGTTGCAATATCAGATGGCCACAAAAGAGCTGCTCGATGCGCTCTCGCAGGTCACCGATGGTGCAGCGCTCTCGTCGCTGCCTCATACGCCAAAACCCTACTCTTTGCCCTCCGAACAGGGGAACAACAACCTCTTCCGCGAGCGGACAGACTTTTCGCCTCGGCCCTTTACATCGCTGGCCCGCACGGAGGGGCGTCCGACCGCTTCTCCTTTTGCGGCTGCCCGTGTTCCTCGACATCCTACACGTCCCTTGATAGAGATCGAGGCGGAAGCAGCTCAGATGCGTGAAGACCTCAAAGTATGGAAAGAGCGATTCCCGCTTCAGAAGGAGAACGGGGAGCTGAACATCCCCAACATAATGCGTCTTCGGGCCATGGCCTTCCGTATGCGGAAACTGGAGGAGGAGGCCGGCGACACCGAGGTGACCGAGGTGACCGAGTTGCGCAAAGAGATACAGCAGCTGCTTGAAGAGGCCGGCGATAAAGAGTACTGTGTAGCCTTCGACTACGATCTGGAGCCGCGACCCCTTCCTAACCAGTGGGCGGAGCTGGCCGAACGTCAGGAGGAGACGGCACGCGCCCAAGAGGCTTATGAGTGGTGGATGGCCCACAACAATCAGCTTACCGTCTCCGACCTACAGCCGCTGGCCGAAGCCGTAGCGGCCACCCAACAAAAGTTCAATCGCATGCTCTTCCGCGTGGGCGCACGCGATCCTTACCAGCAGATTCTCTTCGACAATCTGCGCGCATGGGCCCGCGAATCGCAATGCTATCTGTTCAGCTTGCGCCCGCGTGTGCCTATGGCCGAATTGGTGGATAAGGCATCGCGTCTCGAAAGCGCCTGGGAGCAAGCTCGTATTCCGGTAGAGGCAGCCACACGTCGGGCCGCCGTGGTGGATAACCTCGTGGCGCTTGTCTCCGATCCCAACTTTGGCTCCGATCCAGAGCAGGATGAGGCGCGGCTGCATGAGGCCTTACTGCGCTGCCAAAGCATAGGGGTCTCCGCGTTGGATCAGCGTCTGCGCGATGCTCTCGCGCCCTGGGTCTCCTTCCTTGAGAGCGATCCCCGCTTGCGCGAGGTGCTGCGTGAGGCGAGCATGGAGTGGGATAGACGTATTAATTCGGACTACGAAGAAGCCTCTCTGAACTCCGTGCAAGAGCTGTCTGAGGAGGACCTAGAAGCCGTTCGCGCCGAAACCCGCGGAAAACGCCTCACCCTTATCGGTGGGTTGCCACGAGAGGAGAATCGCCGCCGAATTCAGGAGGCTCTGGAGCTTGCCGAGGTGAATTGGCCCGAGATGCGTCCTTCCACCCTGCTCAGCCATTTCGAGCACGACATTCAACAGACCGACATTGTGGCTCTCAGCCTGCGCTATAGCCGAAAAGAGTGGCGCGGCGTGGCCGACATCTGTGCGCGCGAGGGCAAGCGTTTTGTGCTATTGCCTAACGGCTTTGGCCTCGCCGATCTCGTGAAGGCGTTACAGAGCCAACCGCCTCAACCTGTGACAACCGTACGGCGGCGCACCTCGCGAACGATAGCCGACACGGAATAGCGTTTCTCGGGTTAAAAACGCAGGCCCTGCTTCCAAGGAAGCAGGGCCTTAGTTTTAGCATTTCGTTCAGTTCTAACGAACGCCTAGCAGTATCTCCATGGTCAGCTGATCGAGTTTCTCATAAGCGTAGCCGCGCTTGCCGAGGGCGACGCGATCAAACTGCATCTCTAGGATGCGTTGGGCATTGCTAGGGGAGTAGGAGCGGATGAGGCCGCCAATGCCGTCCGGATCGGCGTTCAGCTCGTGAAGCAGGCCTTGAATTTCGGGGTCTGCGTTAAACCGCTCGGCCTTCTCTTTGAGGATGAGATAGGTACGCATACAGCCGCGCGCGAAGTCCCACACTCCCTCTTCATCTTCGGTACGATAGGCGTGGGCGTCGAAATGACGCATGCCCTCGTAGCCGCTCTCCTCTAACAGCTTCACCAGGAAGAAGTTGGTTTTTAAATCCTCCGCACCGAACCGGTAGTCTTGGTCATAGCGCCCAATTTTCTGGCCGTTTAGGTCTATGTGGAATAGTTTGCCGGCATCAATGGCTTGGGCTACGGCGTGAACGAAGTTGAGGCCTGCCATGGTCTCGTGAGCATATTCCGGATTGAGGCCGAACTTTTCGGGGCGGTTGAGAGTGGCGATGAAACCGAGCGCCGCCCCCACCACCGGCAGATAGATGTCGCCGCGCGGCTCGTTTGGCTTCGGCTCTATGGCAAACTTGAAGTTGTAGCCCTTCTCGATATCGTACTCGGCCAAGAAGTTCAGGCACTCCCGATAGCGCTTCAGCGCCTCACGCGCGTCTTTGCTCGCATCGGTCTCTACGCCTTCCCGGCCTCCCCAAAACACGTAGACCTCCGCACCTAGTTCGGCGCCGAGGTCCATGGCGCGCATGGTCTTTTGCAGGGCATAAGCGCGTACTTTCGGGTCGTTGGAGGTGAAGGCTCCGTCTTTAAACACGGGGTCATAGAACAGGTTGGTGGTGGCCATAGGTACCCGCATGCCGTAGTCGTCGAGAGCCTTTTTGAACTCGGCCACAATGCGGTCGCGCTCGGCAGCCGTGGCATCTATGGGCACCAGGTCGTTATCGTGCAGGTTTACGCCGTAGGCGCCCAACTCGCTCAGTTTTTTCACAATATAGGTGGGCGACAGAGGCTCGCGGACGGCATTTCCAAAGGGATCGCGCCCCACATTGCCTACGGTCCAAAGTCCGAAAGTGAATTTATGGTGTTTTTGAGGGGTATAGTCGCTCATCTTTTGCCTATTCTACCTGGCGGGAACGCCAGGGTTTCTCTCCTTTCCGTTGCAGGGATTTCTCTTATAAAAGATTCGTGGTATCTGCCGCATTCTCCTGCTTAACATTTTGAAACCTTTAGGCGGGTGTATTCGCGAAAACGTCTCCAAAGAAACACGGCTCGTGTTGAAGGCCGGTTAGGTGACGAAGTCAAATGCCGGAGCCGTTGGCCGGCTGAAGTTGAGTAGCCTGTGTCAGCATTTGGATTCCGGTCTCGAAATCCTTTTGGCGGCAATAGGCAATACCGAGATAGGTTGCGGCCAGGGCATCGTTTGGGTCTTGCCGCAGGGCTTGGCCCAAGAGGTCTACGGCCTGGGTAAGATGGCCTGATTGCAGGGCTTGAATGCCCTGATTGGTGAGGGATGCGTTGTTCGTGTCCATCGTTCTCTCTCAAAGAACAGATTTGGCTTTTGTATGTTTTTGACGGAAGCGATGTTGTGCAGGAGATTCTAGATAGTAACGCGAGATTCCTTCTTTTTGGAGGACAATTTTTAGATAAAGATCAGACAGTGAAAAATCAAAGTCATGCATGAGTAGCCCTTGCGCTCTCGTCCGTCTTATGTTAAAATCCGTATATGACCAAGTTATGTGCGACTGCCTGGCACGGCGCATGAAGAGGGCTGACAGGTCAATAATCGAACTTTTAGGAGAACGAGATGTCCTTACCCAACCAGCGTGTCATTCCCGCGCTTCGTATTACCGATGATGTCTTAAGCAAGGCCTACTATGTTGAGAAGCTCGGCTTTTCTGTGGAATGGGAGCATCGCTTCGAGCCGCATTTTCCGGTATTCATGTCCATTTGTCGCGATGGCATGCGGTTATATTTAACCCAGCATAGCGGCGACTGCGAGCCGGGAGGTCTTGTTCATTTTGTGGTAGAGGATGTTGCCGCTTTATATAAGGAGCTTCAGGAGCGAGGGGCGGTTGTGCGTGTAGCCCCTAACGACGATTTAGGTTTTCTCTGTATGACCGTGCAAGACCCCGATGGGAATCAGCTGTGTTTTATGGAGCCGCCTCCAAACCATCCCTCGGATAGCTGAGCCTCTCGCTGCATCCGTCGGCTCCAGCATCCTGCAGTTATAGCGTGGAAGGGTTTCCACGTTCCGTTTGATGGCGGCTGGAGCGAACAAAGTCATGCATGAGTAGCCCTTGCGCTCTCTTCCAGCTTATGTTAAAATTCGTTGAATATGGCCAAGTTATGTGCGGCTACCTACGTGTATTGTTTGTAATGAAAGCGGCACTAGCTCCGGTATTCATGTCCATTTGTTTAGGGAGGGGAGAAGTGCTGAGGAGCCCAAGGTGAATTTTTCTGAAGATAAGGAGTACCAAGCTTGTACGCCCATAGCGGTTAATCGCAACGCATTTAATGCGAATTGTGAGTTGCCCTATGGGCTACAAGTGGAGCATGTGGGCCGCGCTATGGAAGATTTTATCTATTTTTTAGATCTTGTGAACCATCAACTGCATGCAAAAGGAATCCCGCGCCTTGAAAGCCTGCTTATGCCGGCTATGTTTAGTGGGTTGGTCGGTGAGCTTATTAGTTCTAGCATTCCTAAGTACTGTCCCTACTTAGCGCGAAATCGTTACCCTAATGGTCATCCCGATTTGATACCTGCTGGAATGTTTGCCGATGATGCCATACATTACGCCCATGAGGGCATTGAAGTGAAGAGTTCACGACGGTTAAGAGGTTGGCAA
The DNA here is from genome assembly GCF_035294505.1 of Chthonomonas sp. Classification (NCBI taxonomy): domain Bacteria; kingdom Bacillati; phylum Armatimonadota; class Chthonomonadia; order Chthonomonadales; family Chthonomonadaceae; genus Chthonomonas; species Chthonomonas sp. The sequence continues at coordinate 92,357 of NZ_DATGKU010000182.1, forward strand.
GGACACAACCCGGAAGCGGTCTGGCGTATGGTGTTTTGTTTTGATAGCAATACCCTTAATGATGACCTCAATAAGAGATCGCCAAAGCCGTTTCGGTTTAGAGGGGTATATGCGGCGAAGTTAGACTGCGAGAATTGGATTTTCTCCGGGCGTTCGGCTACAAGCCGAAGAACGATCACGGCTAGCGTGGCTCTCAGTGGTATCGCAAAAATGAAAGCAAACTGGGTGTATGAAGACCTAAGTTAACGGAAAAGAGATCTGCATCGCGCCCGTTTTGATGCAAGATAACCTAGGAATAGCTTGTAGGCTCAATAGATAGTACTCTCTATTCCTCTCAATTCCGATGGCGCTGTAGCCGATCGCTTCTGCTGCAGCCACGGTAGAGCCGGAACCCATAAAAGGGTCAAGCACGATCCCTTCACCAAGTGGCAGTGCCGCGTAGACAATTTGTCTCAAAAAGGACTGAGGCTTGAGACTAGGGTGGTTCGCGACTGCACGCTCTTTTTGCGGGGTACGCTCGCTCTCGATAACGTCCTCAAACGGGTTCCCATCCGGTTTACGCCGCAGTCCTCCTGTCTGAAAATGCCTGAGACACTCCCCAACCGTCATGCCTTCAGGGAGCGGTTTACGGAAAATTCCCCAAGGTTCGTAACAACCACGAGGCATAGAACAGACATCAGGAAACTCACTCTCCGCATTCTTAGGCCTGTCACCCCCTCGCAGGGTTCTCACAAGCCTGATCACTTGACCACGAAACTCAAAACCTGCGTTGACAATGGAGGTGAACACCGCTTGAGAGAGAAAAACATTCGATGCTAAGAAGAGATGACCTCCAGGTCGTAGTACCTGCAGTGCTAACGTAGCCCACTCGTAAAAATATTCCTGAATACGATCGCGCTCTTGCATGTTTAAGGCCGTGAATCTTGGTAAGGGCGCTCGGGTATGCCCATCAAAAGAAGGGGGAATGCGCCAAACACCTCCGCGGCCGCTTGAGCGCTTTTCAAGTTGCTCAAAATCGTACTCTTTGACCCCGTAGGGCGGATCGGTTACGATGGCATGAAGGCTGTTCGGCAGGACGGCTCGCATCCACTCAAAACAGTCGGCAAGAATCACAACAGACTTCGTAAAAGTCTGGAACTCATAGTCCAATGTGTAGGCAGCTTTTAGCCTTTCTGTAGACATGCGACAGATCACAAGGGTAGATGGCTGAATTGTACAAGTAAGGAAGCTGGCGTGTCAAGGGATTGCTGAAATGCAAGAAGCAAAGCGAAAAAATCCTTGGCCTCTATCGAAAGAGACAGGGGTGCAAAGGACTTAGGCGATCCCAGAACCAATCGCCTGAAGCGCCGCTTACTCGTTCTGAGAAGCTAGACCGTTGGCTCCGCTGTTGGAGGCCGACTGGAGGGGAGTATGCGCCAGCTCGCCGGTGATGCGGGCGGCTTTGGCAGGGGTCATCCCCTCTAAAATAGAGGCCACTTTGCGCTCGTCCATCTGCTGTAAAAGCACTACCACCTCGCTTTCTGGGAGCTTGTCGAGAATCTGGTTCACTTTGGGAGCATCCATCTTGCTGTAGATTTCGGCCAAACGCGCCATCTGTGCCGGATCGAGGGGTGGGGGTGGGGCAGGCGGCGCTTGCAGAGCCTTCTGCTTCTGCTGTTCCCACGCGGCGCGTTCTTGTTCAAAGGCGCGTTGTTCCGCCTGCAAAACCCGCTGCTGTTGAGCGAGCTGTTCCGCCGTGAGAGGCGATCCGGCCGCTGCCGTTTTGGCCGACGGCTTTTTCAAAGGGCGAAAGCCCGAAAGCCGCGCCACCGTGCCGAGAGCACCCTTTTCACCTGCCCATTGGCGCGCCGGCAACACACCCATTTTGGCCAGGCCGAAAGCCACGCCCAGTGCAAGGCAAAACAGACTAAATGGGATAAGAATCATCCCCCACTTCTTCATTTCGACTTCACTCCTTCCTCATCGCTAAAACTGGTTCGCCACTAAGGGCTGGGAGGTTGTTGGCCCAACATGCCGAGGATGCGCCGCACATAGTTCTGTGTTTCCGGATAGGGAGGGATGCCGTTGTACTTCTGAACCGCGTGGGCGCCCGCGTTGTAGGCCGCGAGGGCTAAAGGCAGACTGCCGTTGAATTTGCGAAGCAGGCCTGCCAAAAGCCGCGTGCCGGCAGCGATGTTCTGCTCGGGGTCGAAGGGATCGGTAATGCCAAACTCCTGTACCTCTTCCGGCATGAGTTGCATCAGACCCATTGCTCCCTTATTGGAGACCTCTTTCGGATTACCGTCCGATTCCTGTGCGATAACGGCACGAACGAGGTCGGGGGAGAGACCGTTAAGGGCCGCATATTTGTTGATAAGCCCCTCGATGTAGGGGGCGAAATGGGGCGCTGTGGGGGCCGAGTTGGCGAGAGTGGCCTGCAAAGTTAGAGGAAACGGGGTGATCGGCGTTGAGGGCGGACCTGCCGGAGTCGTTAAACCCGAAAGGGCACTGGGCGCCGGAGCCGATGCAACGGCCGATGGGGAAGGGGGATCGGTGAGCATCTGTAGACGGCTTTCGATCTGCTGGACTCGGGCCAGAACGGCTTCCAAATGGCTCATCATAATTTAGGCAGCCTCCTCCTGATGGGTTGGCGGCGAGAGGGGATGCGTAAGGTTATGCCGCATGACGGCGAGGTCGTCTATCGTCTTCTGTTCAAGCTGAAGAAGTAGCATCTTGTAGTTGGTTAGCTCCTTATTGTAAAGCTTTTCGACCACCTCACGGGCGCGACGGGCTTCTACGAGAGCCGTCCGCTTTTCGTCCACCACGATCTGAGCGGCATCGAGCCTGCGCTGCTGCTCTTCCATCGCCGCCTGAAGCGTTTGAAGGTATCGCTCTCGGTCGGCGATGGAGGCTGCGTCGAAACGCTCGCCGGGAAGGGCGCCTGGGCGAAGCGCCAACGTTTGATCAAATTCAGCGCGCAGTTGGTTAAAGCGTGCCTGAGCAAGCGCCAGTCGCCCCTGGGCGGCGGTAAACTCCTGCTCGCGCAGTTGCTCTATTGTGTGACGGTAGTTTAAAAGGGTCTGTAAGCGAAACTTAAAGCGTCGCATAGTGTAAAAAATGACGGTACGAAGGCCTATTCAGAAAAATGTTGCTGAAAACAGCCTCGTTTTAGAATTATCGGCGCGTTTATTGCGTAAAATTAGGATGGAGGTTCGTTGGAACGGTTGTAGCCTAACGAAAAAGCAGGCCGTTCCACGCAGCTACCTCCTAACGATCTGCTTCTCCTAGACCCGTCTCACGCATTCGCCGACCTCGTAAGCTACTACGGCATACAACAGGTGTTTTCTTCTATGTGGCTTCCGTGTGCTTTGACTAACCGGAGAGATAGACTGTTTGCCAACATTGTAGGAGGAAGAAAACCATGGCGACAAGACTGTGCGATGTGTGCGGGATTCGACCGGCCACGGTGCGGGTGCGCGTTCGGCGTGACGGTCGTGAAACCTACATGAACCTCTGTGAGGCCGACTATGCGCGGTTTCGGCAACGCGAGCAGAGGTACTATTCTCCCTTTGAATCGCTTTTCGGGCGTGGGTTGTTTGAGGAGTTCGAGGATATCCTTAGCTCTTTGCGCTCTCCAGAGGCGGACTGGCCCCTCGGAGGTCGAGTGCCCACAACGTCTTCGGATGACCGCAATGCGGTGGACATCTCCCGCTATTTCAGCGAGCAGACCAAGGAGCTGCTGCAAGAGGCTGCCGAAAAGGCTGCCGAGTGGGGCCAGCCGGAGGTGGATACGGAGCATCTGCTCTATGTTTTAGCGGATAACGAGGTGGCGCAGGCCATCTTCAAGCAGTTTCGCATCTCCCCGGCCGATGTAAAGGGCTATCTGGAGCACAACGCACCCCGCAATGAGAAGCCCTTTGAGGGCAAGGAGCTAGGCGTCTCTCCCCGCGTGAAGAGCGCTCTGGAGCAGGCGTTCATCGCCTCTCAAGAGCTTGGCCACAGCTATGTAGGGCCAGAGCACCTGCTGATCGGCTTGCTGATGGAGCAGGATGGCATCGCCGGCGACCTGTTGCGCAAATACGGCCTTACTCCTCAGGCATTGCGCCAGCAAACGGTGAAGATCGTGGGGCAGGGCGCAGAAGAGGGCAAGGTAGAGACCCCGAGCAACACCCCTCATCTCGATAAGTATTCGCGTGACCTTACCCAATTGGCGCGTCAGGGCAAACTCGATCCCGTGATCGGCCGCTCTAAAGAGATCGAGACCACCATCGAGATTCTAGCCCGGCGCAAGAAGAACAATCCGGTGCTTATCGGGGAGCCTGGTGTGGGCAAAACCGCTATTGTAGAGGGGCTTGCACAGCGTATCGTCAATCATGAGGTGCCGGAGGTTTTGCGCGATAAACGCCTGGTGGAGCTGAATGTGAACTCCCTTATTGCCGGCTCGAAATATCGTGGCGAGTTTGAGGAGCGCATCAAGCAGGTGCTTGACGAGATCACCGCCCACTCCAACGAGATCATTCTCTTCATTGACGAGCTGCATACCATCGTTGGAGCCGGTTCTACT
>NZ_DATGKU010000183.1:0-2977 GCF_035294505.1 Chthonomonas sp.
CTTTCCGCCAAGCGCCCCAACCTTCTGCGCTTGGTGATCAATGTACCGAATCGGGCTGCCTATCAGGCCGTTTACAGCGACGGTAAAACGCTGAGTGTCTACAACTCCAGCACCAATCAGTACTTTGCCAGCCCCACAGCCTCCACTTTCCTGCAGCTTTTACCTCTTCTCCATAAGAAAGCCCAGATTAACTTCGTGCCAAGCCCCCTCTATCTGTTCGCCGACCCGAGCCTTCTCTCTTCTTTTCAGGACTTCAAACAAGAGGAGGATCAGACGGTAGAGGGCCATATCTGCCGAGTCCTCTCCGCCCTTGCCCCTCCCGCGCCCTCCCCTTTAGGCCGCCAAACCGTATCTGTTCGTTGGAAGTGGTATATTGATAAACGAACCGGTTGGATATGGCGTCTCGAAGGAGTATCCGAGCCGGCGCTGTTGAGAGTTCACCTGCCTGGACACCCGCAACCTGAACCAACAAAGGTGATTCTACGTATCGAATACCGGATATTACAGGAACAGATAGACCCGGAGATACCACAAGGAGATTTTCGCTTTCATCCGCCGCGTGGGGCGACCCCGAAAAAGGGTTCAACCGCTCCGCAAACGTTGCAACGCTCGCCTAAATAAGGAAGGAAATAGACTGCTATGTTGGCAATGACCGCCGCAGCGCTGATCGCCCTCCTTATCACCACCTGGCTTACCCCAAAGGTGAAAGAGTGGGCTGTTCGCCGTGGGGTGGTAGATCATCCCGAAGCACGACGCATCAACAAGACGCCTTTGCCACGAGCAGGGGGTATTGCCATTTTTGTTGGTTTCCTTATAGCAGCCGTGCTGGCCATCACCGCCCGCCAGCTTTCCAGTGGCAAACACGACTGGACGTTCTCTATCTTCGGCGTTCTCGTTGCCGTTACGGTAGCGGCCCTCTTTGGCCTTATTGATGACCTCTACGACCTGCCTGCCAAGTGGCAAGCGCTTGCACTTATCGCCATTGGGCTGCTTCTATTTCTTCTGGGTGTGCGCATTGAAGGGGTATCCAACCCCTTTACCACCATCAACGGCGCCTACAACCCTACCATTAATTGGCATCCTATCGGCTTAGCGACCTCCATTGTTCTCACGATTCTGTGGGTGTTCACGGTGGTGAAAACGGTAGATGCCATTGACGGAGTAGATGGCCTTGCCGCCGGCGTATGCGCCATCTCTGCGGCGACACTTGCCCTCATGTCGGCTCAGCTTCATCCCTCCGATGGCCCCACCCTGCAAAAGTACGACGGCCCCACGTTAGCCTTGTTGGCCTCGGCCATCGTTGGGGCGTGCATCGGCTTCTTGCGACACAACCACCATCCTGCTCGCATTATCATGGGGACGGTAGGAGCTTGGGTACTCGGCACAGCTCTGGCTGCCATCTCGATTTTGGGTGCCTTTAAAGTGGCAACTGCCGTCTCCGTGCTCGTGCCCATTCTGGTGCTTGGCGTGCCCATTTTCGACTATGTGCATGTCGTCACCCGGCGGGTACTTGCCCGCGCCCCGCTCACTCGCGCCGACAAGCGCCACCTGCATCATCTGCTCCTCGCTCGCGGCTGGTCGCAAACCCAAGTCACCTACTTCCTCTACGGCCTTACCTTCTTGCTCTGTCTGTCGGCCTACGCTCTTTTTCAGCTCATGCGCGCGCACTAACGGCTACAAAGCCCCTTTAGATTGTTAGCTTACATCATCAAGAAGGTAGTCGTTGCTAGGGGTACTGAACCCCCATAGACTCGGAGGAGCATGATGAGAAGAAACAGCGATCTGATGGAGTTCTTGAAAGTATCCATACTAGTCCTACTACTTGTTGCCATTCTATGGCTATTACCTACCTACTCGAAACAAACACATGCCCCACAATACGATTTCCGCAATTGGATTGTACTGCATACAGAAAATTCAATTCATGCAATAGCTGGACTAGATGATTATCCATTTACAAATGCACTCGTACAGGCAATAAAACAGGGTAAACACACCCCAGTAGAGGGTTTTTATTTCTCCGGTCCCTACTTCAACACCACCTCTTCCCCTTTGAAAATCGAGCTGACACTTAAACCCGATCAGAGCTACGTGGTAAAAGCTTATCTGCCAAATGGACAAACGCAGGTAGTAGACCGCGGGCCAACCTCTCTTAGCGTGCGAGCGATAGGCTATATCTATGAAAAGAATCTTCCGATCCTGGATAAACAGGTTGTTTATAATGCCCTGATTGAACATTTTACAACACCCTTCATGGGTAACATAAAGCATATTCCAGCGTGGTACTATGATAAAACGTATTCGATTACAAAAGAGTTGAATGCTCCTTTCCCTATGCCACCGCACCTTGGCTTTGTATGGATATGGACTCCTGTGGTTATAACAACCAATGGGCTGGTGGATGTCTACAAGGACGGAGTTTACATTGGTCGCTATAGATGGTTTTCGCGAATTCCGGAGTTGACACTAATTATTACAGGAACTCAACGTCCATCTCCAAACTTACCAATAGCGTGTCATATTTATCTTTCACCTTGGGAAGTACCACCTGAATTAAAACCCTATAACAGACTGCATCTCAAAGACAATCAGAGCGCGAATACGCACTGAACCGTCAACCCCGAAGTAGGCTAAAGCTCTTTTTGTCAAGGCAATAGGAGGTACCGCCAAGCCCCACACGCGAAACGCATTGCCGACAGAAACGAGGCTGCAGGTATAATCTCATAAGATAGCTAAAAAGGAGCAACGAGTTTTGTTAGACCCTAAACAGGTGGCTGCGCGCGAGGCGGTGAAAGCCGTAAAGGACGGCATGACCATCGGAATCGGTACCGGCTCGACCGCGGCTTTCGCCATTCAAGCGATCGGAGAGCGCATTAAATCGGAAGGCCTCCACGTCCGGGCCGTTGCCACCTCCTCACGCTCACGCGAAATGGCCGCCGAATGGGGTATCCCGCTTATAGACCTCTGCGAAGTGGAG
>NZ_DATGKU010000184.1:0-4644 GCF_035294505.1 Chthonomonas sp.
TAAGTTTCAGTTCACATCAGTTCTGAAGGGGAAAGGGCTGTTAAGACAGTCAATCTTGTGGTTCTAGAGCCAATTCATTGAATAACCCTATCTTGCTCGCCCCCTATCCCGGCCTTCCCCCCGATTCGGGAGAAAGGGGGCTATTATGGGTAGTTTCCAGTTTTAGAGCAAGCTAGCAAAGTAAGCTAAGCTGGGGAAGCAAGATTGCATCTCAACACTCAGATTTTGGAGGGGTTAACTAAGGAATGGTTCGTCAGATGAAACCGGGAGTTCACTTATTGGTTCTCCTATCATCCAGATCGGCGGATGGGGCTGGAAAACCAAATGAAAGGAAAGTTGCAGAAGCGTGCTAAGGGCAGCTCTAGACAACTTTAGGCGTTTGGGTGTAACATGAACGGCAAGGCCAAGAGAAGGGGTGCGCCACAATGCATATTCCTGATGGGGTCATTAGCCCCTCCACCTGTGCGGTCATGGCCACGGCGATGGTGCCCGTTTGGGTAACCGCCGGCAGGCGCGTGCGAAAGGAGGTGGGGCTACGTCAAACACCGCTGCTCGCACTGGGTGCAGCGTTTAGCTTTACGGTGATGCTGTTTAATGTGCCTGCACCCGGGGGGACAACGGCGCATCCGGTAGCTGGCACCCTGCTTGCGGTAATGCTGGGGCCTTGGGCAGCTTGCATTGGGGTCTCTGTGGCCTTGGCCATTCAAGCGCTTCTGTTCGGTGATGGCGGTCTGTTGGCCTATGGAGCCAACTGCTTTACCATGGCCTTCGTGCTGCCTTTTGTGGGCTATTTCGTCTATCGGCTGCTGGCCGGACGCTCCCCCAGCAACGCTCTCTGGCGCGCCATCTGTGCCGGATTGGGCGCCTACTGTGGCATCAACGCGGCCGCAGCCGTAGTGGGCGTTTTGCTGGGTCTGCAACCGCTTCTTTTTCATACTCCAGACGGGCGTGCACTCTATTTTCCCTTTGGCCTCGACATCTCCGTGCCGGCCATGCTGGCGGCGCACCTCCTGGTAGCCGGTCCGGCAGAAGCCATCGTCACCACGTTCGCCGTCCGCTACCTGCAAATTGCCGGTCATCCTCTGTACAACACAGGAGAGAGCGCCTTAGCGCGCAGCGGTGTGCAGACGCGATGGGCGGTTATTATCTTGTTGCTGATGGTTCTGCTCTCTCCTTTAGGGCTTTTAGCGAACGGAAGCGCCTTTGGAGAGTGGGGCGCAGAGGAGATTAAAACGCAGATAGAACACCTGTTGCGAAGGCCGGGCTATGTGCCGCCGGGCATGGCACGGTTCGAAAAAGGCTACCACGGACTTTTACCCGATTACGCTCAGCCGGAGACCGGCATGAACATCTGGGGCTATATAACTGCCGGCTTCTTGGGCACCGCCGCCATAGCGGGACTTCTTCTGTTGACCGGCCGTCTCTGGATGCGCCATGAGGAGCAGCACCAACGCCAGCCTATCTCGCCCTCATTCTCCTTAACGGGTTCATCCTCGCTACCGCCGTGGCTCACAACAAACTCCACCCTACCAAAGGCTGCAGAGAACGGTACAGAACGCAAAAGTTCGCCTTTTTTGGAACGAACCCTCGCCGAGCTTGCTGCCGGTGCCACAATAACCCTTCGAGCAGAGGAGAGCGCCGCGCGTAAAGGCTTTTTACAGCAGTTCGATCCTCGTGCCCGTCTCATTGGGTTGCTGCTGCTGGCCGTCTTGGCAACACTCCAAACGCATTTTGTGCCTCTTATAGGGCTAACTCTATTGGCCCTCGTTTTGGCGCAAACCTCTCGACTTTCCCTCTCCGCCTTCCTTAAACGGGTCTGGCTTACGGCCCCGGTCTTCGTGCTGCTTGTAGCCTTGCCTTCGGCCCTCAACATCGTAACACCGGGACGCGCTCTGTTGGTGCTGTGGCATCATCCATTCCTCTGCCTCACCACCGCCGGAATACAAAGCGTGATGCTGCTGGCACTGCGCGTGGGCACTGCCGTCTCTTTTGCCGCGCTTCTTCCGCTTACCACACGCTGGCGAGACCTACTCTATGCCCTGCAATGTCTAAAGATGCCCCGAATCTTTGTGCTGGTTTTAGGGATGGCCCATCGTTACCTCACCGTGCTGATGCAGGCCGCCGACGAGATGTTTACAGCCCGAAGGAGCCGGCAGGTCGGCCGTGTAGAGGATGCCGAGGCGCGTCGGTTTACTGGGGTGAGCATCGGAACGCTTTTTGCGAAAACTCTCTATCTGTCCGATGAAGTGCACGATGCCATGATCGCACGAGGCTATACCGGTAATGTGCACGTACTACGCACTTTGCATTGGCGTTTCGCCGACATCCTGTTTCTTCTGGCCGTATTCTTGGTTATGGGCTTTACATTCCTAGGAGGGCGTCACTTTTAATGGAACGACCTGAGACACCATCTTCCGTCGCCTCTTCGCTGGCCAACGTGTTTGTTTTGAAACAGGTGAGCTATCGCTACAATCCAGAGACCCCGGCGCTTTCAAATATCTCTGTAGAGTTTCGCACAGGGGAAAACGTGGCGATATTGGGTGCCAACGGCTGCGGGAAGTCTACCCTTCTAAAACTGCTTGGAGGGCTGCTTTTTGCGCAAGAGGGTGAAGTGCTTGCCTTTGGCGAGCCGTTAACCGAAGCCTTTCTCAATGTGGAGCGCAATGCCCATCGGTTTCGACGGCGCGTAGGCTTCGTGTTTCAAAACGCCGACGCCCAACTGTTCTCCGCCACCGTGCGCGAGGAGCTGGCTTTCGGGCCGCTTCATCTTGGTCTGCCATACGAGGAGGTTCTACAGCGTGTGCACGATGTGGCGCGCCTTGTTAACGTGGAGTCGCTGCTGGATCGTCCGCCTTTTCTCCTATCTCACGGAGAGAAGCGACGTGTCGCCCTAGGTTGCGTTTTGGCCACCAACCCCGACGTGCTTCTGCTCGACGAGCCGACCACCGGCCTCGATCCGCGATCTCAAGTGAGGTTTTTGGAACTGCTTCATGCGCTTCATCAGGCCGGTAAAACCCTGATCATAAGCACCCACGACCTCCATCTCGTTCCGGAGATCGCTCAGCGTGCTCTCATTATGGCCGAAGACCATACGCTTGCAGCGGATATCCCCGCCGCCCAGCTTTTTGACAACCTCGACCTTCTCTACCGTGTAAACCTCATTCATGAACATATGCATCGGCATGGCAATATCGTCCACTCGCACCCGCACTATCATTCCGGTGAACATGCCCATTCGCATCTACCGTCGCTCGAATCGCCCTCTCAAAAACCCGAAAACGAAAGTTAGACCTGTTCTTCCTCCGGCGGAGCGACGATGAGGATGTCTATGTTGCGCAACTCTTGGGTGAGCCGATGAATAATGGAACCCTTGAGAAACTCTTGGAGGCGTGAACGGCTAGAATGGCCGATCACAAGCTGCGTAATTTGGTGCTCTTTGGCATAGGCGATTAGCTGATCGGCCACTTCACCGTGAAGGGTAACAACAGGGATTTTGAGCTGATCGGCAAGCGCTAAAACGCTGCGAAACTGCTCTTGCTGTTCGGGTGTGAGGGGCCGATTCTCCACGTAGACCGCTACGATGTCCGCATCGAGTCTTTGGGCAATGCGCCATCCGCGGCGCAGCAGCCGCATAGAGGCCAACTCAGGGGCAATACACACCATAATGCGATCTTTCGTTGCCCAGGTTTTCTTGATGCGTCGCTCTTTTCGATAGTCGCTTAAGTCGCGGTCTACCTCTTGAGCGACCTCACGGAGGGCTATTTCTCGAAGCGCATTCAGGTTGCCCTCCCGAAACCAGTTGTTAAGGGCGGATTGGATTTTGTCGGAATGGTATATCTCTCCGCGTTCCAGGCGATGGATCAGCGCGCGCGGCGTGATGTCCACCATAACGATCTCGGCATCATGCAGGAGACTATCGGGAACGGTCTCACGAACGCGAATGCCGGTGATGTCGTAAACCGTGTCGTTGAGACTTTCCAAATGCTGAACGTTCAGAGTGGTTAGCACATTGATGCCGTGGTCTCGTAGATACTCCACATCTTGCCAGCGTTTAGGCCGTTCGGAGCCGGGCACATTTGTATGGGCCAGCTCATCCACAACCACCCACTGTGGCTTGCGGCGCAGAATGGCTTCGGTATCCATCTCCTCAAAAACCCCGCCGCGATACTCTATCTTTTTGCGCGGGATGATTTCGAGATCGCCTATCTGTGCCTCCGTGCCCTTGCGACCGTGCGTCTCTACATAGCCGATCACCACATCCTGGCCACGCTGCTTACGCCGGTTCGCCTCGCTAAGCATCTCATAGGTTTTGCCAACACCCGCGGCAAAGCCAAGGAAGATTTTCAATCTTCCTCGTTGTTGAGGTTCCTCCGCCTTGATGCGGGCGAGCAGCGCGTCGGGATCGGGACGTTCTTCCTGGGCGTCCGATACCATGGTGCTTTCTTCCTTTTCCTAAACGGTAGTCAAAACGGCATCAATCCAGCGACGCATGCCGGTTGTCAGCTCATCTACCTGTAACACCCCATTAGGAGGGAGTTCGGCGTGTTGCCAGAGATAGTTGGCCAAAGCCTCTTCGCACAGGGCTTGCCAAAAACGACTTCCGCCTGCAAACTGCTCTCTATCGGCATAAGCTTTTACAAGCTC
>NZ_DATGKU010000185.1:0-5252 GCF_035294505.1 Chthonomonas sp.
AACGAGGTGAAACCCAACGATGAGCTTGCCGGAATGGCGCAAAGAGATTGACCAGATTGACGAACAGATTTTGCACCTGCTGAATCGCCGTGCAGAGCTTGCCCGTCAGATCGGGCATGCCAAATCACGAACGCGATCACACTATTTTACCCCAGAAAGGGAGCATACTGTTTTTCGGCGCTTGGTTCAGATGAATCCCGGCCCTCTGGAGGCACATGCCGTGCGGGCCATCTATCGAGAGATCATCTCTGCTTGCCGTGCGCTCGAAAAGCCGCTTACGGTGGCCTTCTTAGGTCCGGAAGGCACCTTCAGCCATTTGGCCGGCATAGCGCGCTTCGGCTCCTCGTCGGAATTTGTGCCGGTGGAACGCATTGCGGAGGTGTTTGCTCAGGTGGAGCGTGGCCTCTGTGATTACGGCGTGGTGCCTGTGGAAAACTCGTGGGCCGGTGCCGTTCCGGAAACGCTCGACTCGTTCCTAAACTCCAATCTTCGGGTGGTGTGGGAGATCTATCAGCCGATCTATCACAACCTTTTGTCGCGCTGCACCGCTTTGGAGGAGATAAAAAGGCTCTACTCGCATTTTCAACCGCTCGCCCAGTGCCGCCAATGGCTGCGCAACCACTTGCCCCATGTGGAGGAGATAGAGGCTTCGAGCACGGCAAAGGCTGCCGAGCTTGCCTCTCGTGACCCAGAAAGCGCGGCTATCGCCACCTACCTTGCGGCAGAAAAATACGACCTACCCATTCTGTGTGAACATATCGAAGACGATCCCACGAACCGTACGCGCTTTTTGGTGCTGGGTTACAACGAGCCGGAACCCACCGGGAAAGACAAAACCTCCCTCATCTTTACCGTGCCCAATCGAGCCGGCGAGTTAGCCCATGCGCTGAACGCCTTCGAAAAGTACGATGTGAACCTTACGATGATTGAAACGCGGCCTACCCGCAGCGCTCCCTGGCAGTACTTCTTCTATGTAGACCTTCAAGGGCATGTAAAGGACATGGCCGTTTCCAAAGCTCTCAATCTTTTGAAGGAGCATTCGCTTTTTGTGCGTGTGCTCGGCTCCTATCCAGAGGCAAGTTGAACTGTACCTTTCTACCCCTTGCCTTCTACAGGGGGCACCTGGCGGTGGGCGCTTCTCAAAGGACCTACCCCCATTTTGGGAGCGGGAAGAGCAGGCTAGTTCGCGGTTGCCTACGATATGCTTACCTTTGGGAAACCAGACACAATAGCTCCTTTTTCCAATAAGACACAATAACCTCCCAGTGCATCGCTGCGCGCTAGCTCCTCCCTAACCGATGGGAATGGAAATGCAAGATTTCTCGCCTGCGGCTCGAAATGACAGTTGTGGTGTCGGCTCGGAATGACAGTTGTGGTGTCGGATCGAAATGACTGTTGTGGTGTCGGCTCGGAATGACAGTTGTTTATCTCGTCTCCGGTTCGGAATGACAGTTATATCGCCGGCTCTTCAAGCCCCCACCCCCCACTCCCCTCAAGGCCGACAAGGGGTCCCCAGAAAATCGCAAGATTTTCTGGGGCAGGGCGCCCTTCCCCTCCCCCTATTTGGGAGAGGGGAGACCAACAAGTTCACCAGCGGTTTCTGTTGATGAGTTGTCATCTGGAGACTAACCACAACCGCCCCCTTTCTCCCATAAGTAAGAGACAATAAACGCCCCAGCGGCCAAAACCGTTTCCTTCAAAGCCTATCTCTCTGGCCGCTGCGTTGCTGTCTGCAAGACGAAAGGATGGGATAGGGGGCGTATAAGATAGGCTTGCTCTAAGGAATTGCCTCTAGAGCCGCAAGATCAGCAGTCTTTACAGCCCCCTGCCCCTCAGAGCCGGTGGGAATTGAAATGCAAGATTTCTCGCCTGCGGCTCGAAATGACAGTTGTGGTGTCGGCTCGAAATGACAGTTGTGGTGTCGGCTCGGAATGACAGTTGTTTATCTCGTCTCCGGTTCGGAATGACAGTTGTTTATCTCACCGGACAGCCCCCTCTCCACCTATCAGGGGGAGGGGAGACCGGCAAGCTGACGCAAAGGGTATAATCGTGCAATATGGAAGCTGCCTCTGAAGCGCCGATTACAAACGATCTGCGCGAACGCATCGTTACCAAACTGCTAGCGTGGTATTTGCAGAATAAGCGCGACCTCCCTTGGCGTGGTGCTTCGCCCTACGGCGTTTGGGTCTCTGAGATCATGCTGCAACAGACCCAAGTTGCCACCGTTATTCCTTACTATCTTCGCTTTATGGAGCGTTTTCCCACGGTGAAGGCCTTGGCCGAGGCCTCCTTAGAGGAGGTGCTGCGTTATTGGGCGGGGTTAGGCTACTACGCGCGCGCCCGCAATTTGCATCGGGCCGCCCAAATCCTCGTTGAACGCTATAACGGCGAGCTGCCAACCGAGCCGGGCGCCATTGAAAGCCTGCCCGGAGTAGGGCGTTACACGGCGGGGGCCATTCGCTCCATCGCCTTTAATCAGCCCTATCCGCTTGTAGACGCCAACGTAGCCCGCGTGCTGTCGCGCCTGTTCGGCGTAAGCGGCAACTTGCACAGCGCCTCCACGCAAGCGCGCCTTTGGCACTTGGCACAGCAGCTTGTACCCGAAAACGAGCCCGGCGCCTTCAACCAGGCGCTTATGGAGCTTGGCTCCCTCGTCTGCATTCCCTCCGATCCGCGCTGTGAACAGTGCCCGTTACTGGCAGATTGTGTGGCCGGCAATACCCCCGATCCAACTGCCTGGCCGGAAACGCCTTCCGGTAAGCGCTCGATACCGACAGTTCACAGCAGCGCCCTCATCTGCAACGAGGAAGGGGCCTGGCTTATTGTGCAGCGTCCACCGCATGGCCTTTGGGGAGGCCTTTGGGAGTTTCCGCGTGTGGTTTGTGGAACTGGGGAAACGCCTCTTGAAGGCGCCCATCGAGCTGCCCGTGAGGTGGCCGGTCTGGAGGTGGAGGCCCTAGAGCCTAAGGCGTTCAGAGCTGCCCAGGGCCAGGTTGCGCCGCTTACTCGAATCAAGCACGGCGTGATGCACTATCGGATAACCCTCTACGGCTATCTTATGCGCCCCACCACCTCGGTGGTCCCAAAGGAAGAGCGGCCCAAAGCATGGGTCACCTCGGAAGCGCTTTCCCGCTACCCTATGCCGGCCCCCCAGGCGCAACTGCGTGAGGCGGTTCTAAACCGTCTGCACACGCCTCTACCCAATGCCCAACCCTGCCTTGTTTTTGAGGAGACAAACATCCCACCCTATGCAAAAAAGCCCTAACGAAGCGACATCAAAACGGCGGCTTACCCCGCGTGCCCTGCTCGAAATCAAACGGCTGAGTTGCCCCCAAGTTCACCCGGATGGGCATAGCGTCGCCTTTGTACTTGAAGAGGCCGACTTTGAAGAGAGCCGCTGGAACCGCCATATCTGGCTGGCCGAGCAGGGGCCGCCAACCGAGAACGAAGAGGAGGAGCCAGACGAAAACGTTCGCCAGCTCACCTTTGCAAAGGAAGGCGAACGCGAACCTAGATGGTCGCCGGACGGGCGCTACCTCGCCTTTCTCTCCGAACGCCCAGAAGGTGGACAAGAAGAAGACAACGAGGAAGAAGAACGAACCGCGCAAATTTGGATTCTGCCTTTGGAAGGAGGGGAGGCCTTCCGTCTTACCCAGGCGAAGGAGGGTGTCGAAAGCTACGCCTGGTTCCCAGACGCCGAGACCATTCTCTTTCTCACCGCTGAGCCAAGGCCGGAGCCTATCGCCAACGCGAAACGTGACTATCAGAAGCAACACATAGACGCGGTTGAAGAAACGGAGCCGCGCCCGCGAAAACAGTTTTGGCGCATCCACCTTAAGGAACGAAAACCTCAACTCCTCTTCACTGCCGACCCCGGAGTGGAATCGTTTGCGCTGTCGCCCGATGGAACCTGCCTCTGCTATATCACCAATCGCACGGGCGACCCAGACGACGCCCACATCGCCGACATCTATCTGTTAACCCTTCCTGAGGAGGGCGAGCCGACAGTCCACCTGCTTAGCGATCGGGAGGGAGGCAAATACCATCTCCGTTGGTCACCAGATGGGCATGTGGTGACGTTTTTAGGCTGGCTCGACCCTAAGCTCTCTTATTCGCGCGAAAGCCTTTTTGGGATGCGCATTCCTGCAGCGCTCTTGCCGCCTACTGCCCACTCCACACAGCCACTTCCCTGGCTGAACAAACTGCCTGAGGCGCCCGAATATGCCCTGTTAACGGACTACGATTTCGACCTTTCCTGCTACGAGTGGTCTCCCAAAGAGGCGGCCATTTTCGCATTGGCCAACGTGCGCACGGGCAGCCAACTGCTTCGCATTGACCACGCCACCACTCCCTTACCGGCCTCTTCGGAGGTACCGAGGTTTGAGTTGGCGCTGCAGCCGGAGGGAGGCGTCATGGCATGGATCGAGGAGAGTGCGCAGGCTCCGCCCGAAATCTACCTCTACGATCTTCAAAGCCCCATACGGCCCCTCACCAAGCTCAATGCGGCGTTTACAGAGGAGTATCTCTTGCCCAAGCAAGAGGTGGTACGCTGGAAAAGCTTCGACGGGTTAGAAATTGAGGGAGTGCTTACCTATCCTTTGGACTACGAGGAAGGCAAGCGCTATCCCCTCCTGCTTCTCATTCATGGAGGGCCTAAGGGCTGTTCGCAAAATTCGCTACGAAGCTACGGGATGCATCCGGTTTGGGCATCCGAAGGCTATCTGGTGCTGCGCCCAAACTACAGGGGGAGCGAGGGCTATGGCAACGCCTTCGCCATTGCCAACCGGCGTGACCTCGGCGGCGGGGACTACCAAGATATTATGGCCGGAGTGGAGTGGTGCATTGCGGAAGGTTTGGCCGACCCCGAACGCATGGGGGTGATGGGAGGTTCGTACGGAGGCTACATGACCAACTGGATCATCGCGCACACCAACCGTTTCAAAGCCGCCATCTCCCTTTTCGGCATCTTTCACCTTCAGACCGACTTCAGCAACTCCTCCTACTCGCGCTGGGACTACGAGTATCTCGGAGCCTACTATTGGGAAGACCCCGAAATCTATCGTCGTCTCTCTCCGGGCACCTATGCAGACCGTATTCAGACGCCTACCCTTATCATTCACGGTGAAGAGGACGACAACACCTTCATCAGCAACTCCAAAGAGATGTACCAGGCGCTGAAGCACCGGAAAGTGCCGGTACAGTTTGTTCGCTATCCGCGTGAGGGGCATGGGCTAGATGAGCCGAATCATCGG
>NZ_DATGKU010000186.1:0-5122 GCF_035294505.1 Chthonomonas sp.
CTTGGGAGCGGCTTCACCCCCAGGATGCGACGAGCCGACATCGAGGTGCCAAACCGGGCCGTCGATGTGAACTCTTGGGCCCGATAAGCCTGTTATCCCCGGAGTACCTTTTATCCGTTGAGCGACGGCGCTTCCACTTGCAACCGCCGGATCACTAAGGCCTGCTTTCGCACCTGCTCGACTTGTCAGTCTCGCAGTCAAGCTCCCTTACTACCTTTGCGCTCTACGCACGATTTCCATCCGTGCTGAGGGAACCATTGCGCGCCTCCGTTACGTTTTAGGAGGCGACCGCCCCAGTCAAACTACCCGCCTGGCACTGTCCGGCGCCCGGATTCACGGCACGCCGTTAGGAACCCAATACACCAAGGGTGGTATCTCAAGGACGGCTCCACGCCAGCCGAAGCCGGCGCTTCACAGCCTCCCACCTATCCTGAGCAAGGTGCACCAGATCCCAATACCAGGGTGTAGTAAAGGTTCACGGGGTCTTTCCGTCTAGCCGCGGGTACTCGGCATCTTCACCGAGACTGCAATTTCACCGAGCCCCTCGTTGAGACAGCGCTGAAGTCGTTACGCCATTCGTGCGGGTCGGAACTTACCCGACAAGGAATTTCGCTACCTTAGGACCGTTATAGTTACGGCCGCCGTTTACCGGGGCTTGGCTTCGGTGCTTCGGGCGAACCCTAACACCTCCGCGTAACCTTCCGGCACCGGGCAGGCGTCAGCCCCTATACGTCGTCTTACGACTTAGCAGAGACCTGTGTTTTTGGTAAACAGTCGCTTCAGCCGTTTCTCTGCGGCCTCCTCGGGCTCCGCCGGCAAGCGGCTTCACCCTAACGAGGCGCCCCTTCTCCCGAAGTTACGGGGCCATTTTGCCGAGTTCCTTAACGAGGGTTAGCTCGATCACCTTAGTATTCTCTACTTGCCCACCTGTGTCGGTTTTGGTACGGGCACGTGCTTCCTCCCTAGAGGCTTTTCTCGGAGGCATGGCGTCGGGGAGTCGCCGGCCTCACGGCCAGCTCACATCGCGCCTCAGGTTATGCGGCCCCGCATTTCACTAGGGCCACCCCTACACGCTTGTCCCAGGTCAACCATCGCCTGGGTTCCCCTAGCCTTCCTCGTCCCCCCATCGGTGATAACGGAAGCGACGTGGTACAGGAATATCAACCTGTTGGCCATCGACTACGCCTTTCGGCCTCGCCTTAGGTCCCGACTAACCCTGGGAAGACGAGCTTTACCCAGGAAACCTTGGGCAATCGGTGGAGGGGATTCTCACCCCTCTTTCGTTACTCATGCCGGCATTCGCACTTCCCTGGCCTCCACCGCTGGCTCACGCCGCAGCTTCACCGGCCAGGGAACGCTCCCCTACCGCGCGCCCGATCCGCAGATCGGACGCACCCGCAGCTTCGGTGGCTAGCTTGAGCCCCGTTACATTGTCCGCGCCCGAGCACTTGACCAGTGAGCTGTTACGCACTCTTTAAAGGGTGGCTGCCTCTAAGCCAACCTCCTGGTTGTCTCTGCGCTCGGACATCGTTTTCCACTTAGCTAGCACTTTGGGACCTTAGCTGGCGGTCTGGGTTGTTTCCCTCTCGACGCAGAAGTTTATCCCCCTGCAACTGACTCCCGGGGTAAACGCGGTGGTCTTCGGAGTTTGCCTGAAGTCGGTAACCCGGTAAGGCCCCTAATTCAAACAGTGCTCTACGGCCACCGCGCAATTTACCCGAGGCTATACCTAAATATATTTCGGGGAGAACCAGATATCACTGAGCTTGATTAGCCTTTCACTCCTACCCACAGGTCATCCGCCCGGTTTTCACCCCAGGTCGGTTCGGCCCTCCACGAGGTCTTACCCCCGCTTCAGCCTGCCCATGGGTAGCTCGCTCAGCTTCGGGTCTACCGCCTGCGACTAAACGCCCTGTTCGGACTCGCTTTCGCTTCGGCTCCGCTCATCGCTTAACCTCGCCGCAGACGAGTAACTCGCCGGCTCATTATGCAAAAGGCACGCCGTCACGGCACAAAGGCCGCTCCGACCGCTTGTAGGCACACGGTTTCAGGTACTATTTCACTCCCCTTCCGGGGTGCTTTTCACCTTTCCCTCACGGTACTAGTCCACTATCGGTCACCAAGGAGTACTTAGCCTTGGAGGGTGGTCCCCCCTGCTTCAGTCCGCGTTTCACGGGCGCGGACCTACTCAGGATCGCCTGCCGGGAGGTCGCCGGGTTTCGCCTACGGGACGATTGCCCTCTCTGGTGCGCGGTTCCACACGCTTCGGCTACCCGACAACTTTGTAACTCCCGCCGGGTCGGACACAACCCGGAAGCAGACGTCCTACAACCCCCCACAGGCAACGCGTGTCCGCTTACACCTGTGAGGTTTGGGCTGGTCCCCTTTCGCTCGCCACTACTCGGGGAGTCTCGGTTGATTTCCTTTCCTCGGGGTACTGAGATGTTTCACTTCCCCCGCTTGGCCTCCACCGGCCTATGGATTCAGCCGGGGATAGCGCCGCATTACCAGCGCTGGGTTTCCCCATTCGGGAATCCACGGGTCACAGGCTATTCAGCGCCTCACCGTGGCTTATCGCAGCCGATCACGCCCTTCATCGCCTCTTGGTGCCTAGGCATCCACCGTGTGCCCTTACTATCTTGACGGTGATCTGAGCCGCACCGTTGTGCAGCTCGGTGAACCCGTCTGGCCACTGTGCAGTTTTCAAGGACCGGAGAGGCGACGTGCCCTCTGCGGACACGCGGTCTCTCAAAACTCAACAGCGCGCCCGCGCGTTTGCCGGTGGTCTTGGGGAAGGCGACGGCAGTAGGGACGCCGCCGTCCCTTCAACCACCCACGCGGCCAGGTTCGGTCGACCTTTCCACCCGCGCCGCAGATGCGGCGCGGGGCGCCTTGCGGCGCTCCCTAGAAAGGAGGTGATCCAGCCGCAGCTTCCGCTACGGCTACCTTGTTACGACTTCACCCCAGTCACGGGCCCCACCTTCGACGGCTCCCTCCCTTGCGGGTTGGGCCACCGGCTTCGGGTGTTGCCCGCTTCCGTGGTGTGACGGGCGGTGTGTACAAGGCCCGGGAACGTATTCACCGCGGCATGGCTGATCCGCGATTACTAGCAACTCCGGCTTCATGCAGGCGAGTTTCAGCCTGCAATCCGAACCTAGACGCGCTTTTTGGGATTCGCTCCGCCTCGCGGCATCGCAGCCCTTTGTACGCGCCACTGTAGCACGTGTGTCGCCCTGGGCATAAGGGGCATGATGACTTGACGTCATCCCCACCTTCCTCCGGTTTGTCACCGGCAGTCTCGCATGAGTCCCCAACTTAATGCTGGCAACATGCGACGGGGGTTGCGCTCGTTGCGGGACTTAACCCAACATCTCACGACACGAGCTGACGACAGCCATGCACCACCTGTGTGAGTGCCCCGAAGGGAGGGTGTGTTTCCACACCTGTCACTCACATGTCAAGCCCAGGTAAGGTTCTTCGCGTTGCGTCGAATTAAACCACACGCTCCGCTGCTTGTGCGGGCCCCCGTCAATTCCTTTGAGTTTTAGCCTTGCGGCCGTACTCCCCAGGCGGGACACTTATCGCGTTAGCTTCGGCACGGAGGGGGTCGATACCCCCCACACCTAGTGTCCATCGTTTACAGCGTGGACTACCCGGGTATCTAATCCGGTTCGCTCCCCACGCTTTCGCGCCTCAGCGTCAGGTTGAGCCCAGCGAGCCGCCTTCGCCACTGGTGTTCCTCCGGATCTCTACGCATTTCACCACTACACCCGGAATTCCACTCGCCTCTGCTCCCCTCCAGCCGAGCAGTCTCCCTGGCCCTCGCCCAGTTAAGCCGAGCGCTTTCACCAGAGACTTGCCCAACCGCCTGCGCGCGCTTTACGCCCAATAACTCCGGACAACGCTTGCCACCTACGTATTACCGCGGCTGCTGGCACGTAGTTAGCCGTGGCTTCTTCCTGGGGTACCGTCAGACCTTCGTCCCCCAGAAAAGGGCTTTACGACCCAAGAGCCTTCCTCACCCACGCGGCGTTGCTGCGTCAGGCTTTCGCCCATTGCGCAAGATTCCCTGCTGCTGCCTCCCGTAGGAGTCTGGGCCGTATCTCAGTCCCAGTGTGGCTGATCATCCTCTCAGACCAGCTACCGATCGCGGCCTTGGTAGGCTCTTACCCCACCAACTAGCTAATCGGCCGCACGCCCCTCCTCCAGCGCCCGAAGGCTTTCCTCAGCACCCCATCGGCTGCTGAGCGTATGCGGCATTAGACCCGCTTTCGCAGGCTTATTCCCCACCAGAGGGCAGGTTTCGTACGTGTTCCTCACCCGTCCGCCACTGAATGGCCCGAAGGCCACCCCGTTCGACTTGCATGCATTAGGCACGCCGCCAGCGTTTATCCTGAGCCAGGATCAAACTCTCCATCAAGCATTTCCCACCATCCAGCCCAACTTGCGCTGTCCTGGATGCAGTTGCCCTGATTGCCGGCCCACGCCCATGCTCGCACATGCACGCAGGCCGCGAGAGCCCCCGCTCGCACTCACTTCCACGATTCCCTTGGTAAGGTGCTCCCGCGCTCCTAGTAACGCGCGGAATCTCAATGTATCGCCTGTGGGCGCACTCGTCAAGCGCCCAACGCCAATCGTCGCACGTTCCCGCGCGTTACAATGAGGCGCACGGATACGGGCTCGCGGGCCGCCTCATCAGGAAGATGCGGTTCGCGAGCCGCGTGATGGTCGCAGGTCGAAACGCTGAAAGGAGCATATCATGCCGGTTGCCACGCTGAACGGGATCGACCTCTACTATGGCGATTACGGTCAGGGCACTGCGCTCGTTTTTGCCCATGGCGTTGGGGGCAACCATGCGAGCTGGTATCAGCAGATCGCCTTCTTCTCGCGCTGGTATCGGGTGATCGCCATCGATCAGCGCGGCTTTGGCAACTCGCACGACACGCCGGACGGCCCCGGCGCGGCCGCCTTCGTGGACGACCTCGCTGCACTGCTCGATCATCTCGGCATCGAGCGCGCAATCCTCGTCGCCCAGTCGATGGGCGGCGGTACTTGCCTCGGCTTCGCGCTGCGCTATCCAGAACGGACGCTGGCGCTCGTCATGGCCGACACCAGCGGCGGG
>NZ_DATGKU010000187.1:0-42711 GCF_035294505.1 Chthonomonas sp.
GTTGGTTTACGCCGCGCATGGAGCGGGAAAGTCAAGTGCCTCTAACCACCGTGCTTATCGGGAAGCGATTGGCGCTTATGACCGTTCCCGGGGAACCTTTCGTTGCGTTTCAACAGCTTTGGCGGGAGTGCTGCCCGGTTCAAGACGGTTTGTTATTAGGTTATGCGAACGGCTACTTCGGCTATTTTCCCACGATTCGCGCGGCGGCGTATGGGGGGTATGGAGCGAGCGGGCCAACAGCTTGGATAGAAGTGGGAGCCGGTGAGAGGCTCGTGAATCAGGCCGTTATTCGCGTCTATGAGATGCTGGGGCAACTAACGCCAAGGCCATAAGAATGCGCAATATGGAACTCCAAGTCCAATGTGTTGTAGGAGGGGGCGCACAAACGGAGGTAGGTAAACCGACGAGTATGGCTATCTGGGGCGTTGATAATTCGTTAGGTAGGTGACACCGTTGAAGGCCTCGATGACAGGCAGGTAAGCCGTGGCTTCCGCGTTATATTTGGTGACGAGGGAAGCAGAAAATTGAACGGCCTCGGGTGATGCGCTGCTCAGAGATACGAGGCGCTGTTGATTGAGGAAATAGGCAACTATAGGCCGAGCCGTTAATCTTAGACGATAATCATAGTCCTGATAAACAACCACTTCGTTCGGAGTAAACCAGTAGTAGCCCATTGTCCAGGGGAACAGATTATTCTTGTAAATGGGGTGTGCGTGGAGGAGTAGCGTGTCAGGGGGGCTTTGGCCGCGCTTTCGATAAAGGCAAACCTGACCTATCAGCACGACACAACCTAGCAGCAAAGCTGCCAGTTTTACAAGAGGCGCGGGTTTTGGGAGTCGCATTGAATGTTGTTCCTCTCACTGAATTGTCAGGATTACATTTTGGAAGGCAACGGCAGATAGTAGAGCCACTTTTTATGGACAAAACAGACAGCCTTTCCATCGGGTGAGGGCAGTAGGTAGATAGGTTCAGTAATGTACCCAAAACATAAGTTACTTCCATCTGCTGGAACGACTCCGTGAGGGAAGTCCTCTGCTGAGATGGAATAGCTCATTATTACTGTTCCACTATCCGACACGATGCAGCCCAGATTTTGAAGCCTATTGCTGCCGGTTTGGGAGTACCAAAGAGTATAAACGGTGGCGAAGTGTATTATGTCCGTATCGGTTTTTATACCCAAACGTCGAAGCCACCTTTTGAAAAATCGTGGTAGGTTGAATTTATGGGTTTCTTCGTACACCCTATCGGTGCTGGTTAGGTAGAGACTGCCATTCGGTAGCGGGTAGCATTTATGAAGCTCCTGGTTTGGAGGCACCGGTAGACGAGGCATCACATCGGTTAGCTGCAGCACACAATGGTCTTTTGCGCTTCCGAAGACAACCTGGAATACTCCTTGTGGTTTTCTGATCACTTGAGTGGGTGACAGCGTTTGATTGCCATTACTCACATGCAAAAGCACAGGATAGTACACACCCGCAAGCGAGAAGTACCCCGACCGTATAGCTGATGATTTGCTGTATTTGATATAGTTGAGAATAGACCATTCTAAGACGGGCATTTCCGCTCGATACTGAGTACGATTTTTTAAGTTCATGTAATTAGCAAAATCCAGCGCTTCGGGCGAGGTGGCGTTCAGTTGAAGCACTCTCTTTTGTCTTAATAGATAGGCTCTGACAGGGGTGTCATTTTGGATATTGTAAACGACAATCTCGTTTGGAGAAAACCACAGGTAGGCCTCCTGTGGGAGGCCTGGATCGGGGATGGCAATCGGCATTAGCCGTTGGGCATGGAGGAGGAGGGTATTGGAGCCGTCCTGCGTGTTGTGCTGGCGAACGACAAGGATGCAGACGAATGGGATAACGAGGCCAAGAGCGATCAGGCCGAACACCCATGTTCGCTTGTTACCTGGAAATTTCGGGAATGTCATGGTTCTCCTCATTGTTGTGTTGTATGTTGTGGGTTAGTAGGTAGCGGGAGGTAATAAAGCCAGCCGTTATAGACGAAACTAACGGCATTGGCATCGGGCACCTCGCGAAGGTCTAGGGGATCGGTTCTACCGCTTAACAGTTTGCCTTTGGGAGGCAATTTGTTCACAACCAGCTGGCCTAATTTTAGCAGTTGCCCATTTTGCCGGGTATCCATCCACAAAACGACAAGAGTGTTCTGGGGCATGGGCAGTTTCGGAATCATTCGTTTGAGCCACATAAGAAAAGGCGGAGGGGGCAACGGCTGTGTCGTTAGGTAGACATCCGGTTGAGAAGTATCCGTTATGCAGCCGATCAGTGTCGTGCCGGGTGGCGTAGGGGCCTTGAGAGCTGGAGAGACAGAGGCACGTATGGTTATTCTGAGCGCACCGAAGTTCAATTGTACATTGTTCGGCAGCCAGTTTCCGAGGGATTGATAGAGAAGAAGATGGGCTTGCTCGTCTGCTGCTTGCACGGCGGTTCGTGCGAGGGCTGTGTCTAAGCTGGGGTCAAATAGGACACTATTCTGGGGCAGCAGAATGGTCTGATGGCTTTGCGTGTCGTAGAGGCGTATTGGCAGGGCGGCGTTGCCCGGATTGGCGGCTCTGCTTACCAAGATCACCGCCTGATGCGACGATTTCCAGACATATATCTCACCGTTTTCGGGATGAATAGGGGTTAGGCGACGAGCCTTTCTGAGCAGGGTGTTTGGGTCATTAAATGAGTGAGCAAGAACCGAAAAGGTGACAGCGCCGGCCACAAACGTCAACAAGATGACGCAAAGCCAAACACCGAGATAACTCTTGCGTTTGCGGAATGTCGTTTGGGCTATCCGTTCCATGAATAGGCTCCTACTCCTTTTTATTCAATAAAACGGTTTTATTCTCCTGCTTTACTTTTTACAGTGGGCAACGGTAGTAGGTAGACATGGCCTTTATAGTAGAAACTGATGGCGTTGCGACCGGGAACTTTGTAAAACATGCGCGGCCATGCCTCGTAGGGCGGATAAGGAACAATGAGGCTAATGGCAACGTTGCGTTTTGGTGGAGGGCCGGAGCGTAGCGGCAATGAGGAAGGGACTGATGGGATGACCGTTCCAAGCAGTACAGACCCTTTTTGATACGGTACACCTAGCCAGACGCTTATGACAGGCTTGGTGGGTGAAGAAGGTATCCAGCGCGGAAAGAGGCGATGCAGCCACACCAGAAAGATGGAGGAGGGGCGTGGGTGGTTGGTGAGATAGAATACTTGGTTAGAATTTCGGTCGCAAAAAACGGCAAAAATATTGGGGGTTGAGTTAATTTGCAGAGACCGCCCGCCCTCTTTCATAGGTCGGAGTTTAGGTGGATAGACAACGTCCGAAAGGGTTATGCTGACGGCCCCACGAACGGCTCTGTCGTAGAGGATGAAGGTGCGTTCGGCGAATTGAGGCACGATCTCTGTCATGAGGGCGTAGATGGCGTATGTGGGCATGAAGCTTGGGGGAAGGGTTACTGATGGCGAGGCGGGCAAGGCGTGCGTATTTGGCGGCGCAATGGGGAAGCGTTGAACAAGCCTACCATTCACGTAGACAGAGCCGATAAACTGTAGTGGATGAGGTATGGAATGGACGGTCAGCTCAAGTTTAGGGGTATAGATTTGCCCTGGTAAAGGCGTAAAAACTTTGCCGCTATCCACCATCAATACGCGCTGGGGTGCCAGGGTGCATTCCACTTTGGGGTGAGCGGTTGCTGCGCCTTCCACCCGAATGACACTTTTACAGACTACAAGTTCGTTTGGCGAGGCCCAGTAGTATTTTTCGCCTGGGTGGAGGGCGATCAGTTCGCGGGAGCGGTCAAGGAGAGTGCTTTTCTGGACACTTAGCCTCGACATGCCGTAGAGAAAAAGGGCTGACAGTCCGATGAGTAAAGCGATGCAGGAAAGAATAATCGCCCTACGTCGCCATCGCGCAATTGGCGAGCAACTCACTATCCCCGGCGTGTTGGCGGTTTTCGGGAAGGCATGACCAGACGTCCTAGAGACCATTTCTCGCTTGTTCCTCCAATGGCATCGTGTCTATATTGAGCTGCTTCTCTGCAGGAGCGGTAGAACCTATGGAGCACGAAGGGGCGTTCATGATAGGCTTACTCCTCATTTTTGCAAACGGTAGTGCATGACTTTCTTCTTGGTGCCCATAGAATTGCGAAGCGATAGTAGGTAGATGTGGCCTTGGTAGACAAAGCTCACAGCATTACGTTGGGGCACCTTCCAAAACATCTTAGGTGGGTTGTTAAAGGGTGGACTGGTCACCACACGCATTGGTAGCGTGGATGGGGCGGTTACCGGCGCTTGCGATGAGGTTGCGGGTAGTTGCCCTAGATAGAGGAGACTGGATTGAGAGGGCACGCCCATCCATACCCCGATGCTATGGTTTATAGGCGGCGACTTGAACCATTTCGGCAGAAGATGGTGCAACCATTCTAAGAAGGCCGATGACGGGTGATCCTCTGTAGTGAGATAGAAGTACTGATTGGAGCTATAGTCTATACAGGTTGCAAATATGCGGCTTAAACCTCCCATCCGCCTGAGAAAGCTCTGAGGATTGCGGCTGGGTACAGCGGCAAACGGGCGCCAAGCGTTCGCCTGGGTTGCTAGGCTAAGGAGGTTTCGAGTAGCCTCATCGTAGTTGTTGAAGGAGCCTGTGGCAAGCTCCTCGGAAAGAATAGTCCTCAATTGATAGAGAACAACGAACTGTAAGTTAGCGATAAGGCTTGTAGGCTGAAATCGGCCTGTGTAAGGGAACGCGAAGTAAAATGGAGGCGTGTTTACCTTTATACGTCGAAAAACTTTGTTGTTGATGAGGATACAGCCAAAAAAGGGTTGCGGAGGAGACGTGCCCGTGACCCGGGTGCCGGTTGAGGTGCGTTGATAGGTGAACTTGGGTCGAAAGCGCGATAACGGAACCGCTTCGAGTGTGAGGTTAGAGGCTGAGGGATGCTCGGGAACCGGCGGGGCGAACGTTTTGGAATCGAGATGAAAAACACGAACAGGCAGAAAGGTCTCACGTCCTGCTTGAAATGTATCTTGGCACATCACGAGTTCATTTGGGGAGGCCCAGTAATACACTTGACCGGCGGGAAGGAAAGCCAGTTGCTTGGCTTTTACAAGGAGACTTGGGTCGTTGGCGTGGGCTTTCCGCATCACCAGTATAAAGGAGCCAAGAAGGAGCACCATACCGAATGAGGCAAGCGCCCACAACAGGATTGGTTTCAGGGTAGATGAACGGGTCATCGTTGCAGCCCTTGTAAAGAACGCATCAGAAACCAGATTGCTTTGGTTGCTCTCTAGTCTTTCGTAAAAGCTTGTAAGGTACCGATACTAATGCTGGTAGCTTCTACACCTATAGATTTAGACGGAACAGATCGTAAAACGGCATCAAAATATTTCGCGGAAACGCTGCAGAGGGCAAGCCTCGTGGAGGCGTCCTTGACAAAAACGTGATGGAGTGGTATATTACGCCAAACTCTATGGGAATAACTTGGGGAAGCCGTTTTACGTCGCACCCGGCCGCAATGTCGGGTGAGGTTCGAAACGGAGGTTGCTAACATCAACAAAGACCTGCGTATTAACGAGCAGATTCTGCGCGGGCCTCGGGAAACGCGTGTGCGCGATGTGCGCGTGATAGACGAAAACGGCCAAGCGCTCGGAATCATGAATGTGCGAGACGCGCTCGCACTCGCCCAAGAAAAGGGCTTGGATTTGATCGAGGTAGCGCCTATGGCGCAGCCTCCCGTCTGCAGAATCGGCGACTACGGCCGCATTAAGTATGAGCAGACAAAGCGTGAACGGGAGCAACAGAGGAAGCAGCGACAGCAAGGCGAGGTAAAAGACGTTCGTATTGACCCTCGTTCGGGCATGATCAGCGACCATGATCTGCAGATCAAGGTCAAAAACATCGCCCGCTTTCTGCAAGAGGGCAATAAGGTGAAGGTCACCTTCCGTTTCATCGGGCGCGGCATCACGCGGCCGGAGCTGGGCAAACAGACCATGGAGCGGATCGTCCAGCAACTCGCCGATTGCGCCCAAGTGGAGCGGCCTCCGGTTTTAGAGGGCAAACAGCTTATTATGATCTTAAGCCCTAAAACGAGCGCTTGACAACCAAAATCGGGCGAACCTAAAACGCATGGACGGCGGTTTTAAAGAGCACCGCCTTGTACAAGGGACTATGAAGACGAAACTCAAGAGCAGGAAAACCGCTGTCAAGCGGTTCACAAAGACGGCTACCGGTAAACTGCTGCATGGTAAGACCGGTTTAAACCACCTTATGCGCAAGAAAGATGGCAGTCGCCGCCGGGCGCTTCTTGCCGGTGATGAGCTTTACAAGGGCGATCGCAAACGCATTAAGCGTTTGCTCGGCACGGCGCTTTAATGTGGCAACCGGCTGCCCTATCTAGCTAAAAAGAAAAGGAAGGAGTAGGTTTTATGCCGCGCGTTAAACGTGGCACGATCACTCATAAACGCCATAAAAAGATCATCGAGGCTGCCAAAGGCTACTGGGGCGCGAAACATCGCCTCTTCCGCCCCGCCAACGAGCAGGTTCTCAAGTCGGGCAACTACGCCTATCGGGATAGGCGTGCCCGCAAGCGCGATTTTCGACGCCTCTGGATCACGCGCATCAGCGCCGCCTGTCGAGCGGAAGGGCTGCAGTACTGCCGTTTCATTCAGGGGCTGCAACGTCTCGGCATCGCCCTTGATCGGAAGGTGCTGGCCGATATGGCCGTTCATGACCCGCAAGCGTTTTCACAGCTCGTTGCGCAGGCGACGAGCGCTCTTAACGCTGCAGGAGATGCCGCCTAATCGGGGTACC
The DNA here is from genome assembly GCF_035294505.1 of Chthonomonas sp. Lineage (NCBI taxonomy): Bacteria > Bacillati > Armatimonadota > Chthonomonadia > Chthonomonadales > Chthonomonadaceae > Chthonomonas > Chthonomonas sp. The sequence goes on from NZ_DATGKU010000187.1 coordinate 6,811, forward strand.
CTTTTGCCATTTCGTTAAAGCGCCTCGCCCTCTCCTGCGATTTCCAGAACCCCCAGCAGGAGGCGAGGCGTTTTCCTTGAGAGGTTCATCACGTGAGCGATCCAATTAGCCGATTAGTGGAAGAAGCGCGAGCGGCCATCGAGGCCGCACCGAACCTGGCCGAGCTGGAACAGGTCGAAACGCGCTATCTGGGCCGGAATAAAGGGCTAAACGAGTTGAGGCGCTCCATAGGGACGTTGCCTAAAGAGCAGCGACCTCTCTTTGGTGCCCGCATCAACGAGGCGGTTGAGACCCTTACGGCCCTGATTCGGGAGCGTCGCGCCGCTCTCATGGAGCAGGAGTTGCAGCAGCGCCTAAGCCATGAAACCCTAGACGTAACCCTCCCAGGCCGCGCATTGCCGATGGGGCGTCTGCATCCGCTTACCCAGACGGCCGAGCTGATACGCGAGACGCTGATTGGCATGGGCTACGAGTTTGTTGAGGGGCCCGAACTTGAGGACTACCACTATAATTTTGCCGTGCTCAACTATCCGGAGGACCATCCGGCCATGGATGAGCAGAACTCGTTTTTCATAACGGAGACCAAGCTGCTACGCACGCAGACCACCGCCATTCAGGGGCGTGTCATGGAGCGGCGCCATCCGCCTTTTCGTATCGCCACCATTGGCCGCTGCTTTCGCTATGAGGCTGTGGATGCGACGCATCACCACACATTTCATCAGGTAGATGTGTTCATGGTGGACGAAGGAATGAGCATGGCCGACCTAAAAGGTACTCTCGGCACCTTTGCTCGCGCTATGTTTGGGCCTAATACGCAGGTGCGCTTTCGCCCCGATTTCTTCCCGTTCGTTGAGCCAGGGGTGGACTACGCAATCTCTTGGCGCATGCCCGACGGGAACGTGCGTTGGCTTGAAATAGGAGGGGCCGGCATGATCCATCCCAACATTCTCCGTGCCTACGGCATAGATACCGAGCGCTTCACAGGGTTTGCCTTTGGGCTGGGTGTCGAGCGCATCCACATGCTGCGAACTGGGGTGGATGATTTGCGGCTCTATTTGGAAAACGATCTTCGATTTTTGCAGCAGTTTTAGTCGAGGGAGCAGGATATGCGTGCGCCTTTAGAGTGGCTGAAGGATTTTGTGGAGATCAAAGAGAGCGCCGAAGCGTTGGCGACTCGCCTTACAATGGGCGGGCTGGAGGTGGAAGAGGTGCAGTTGGAGCCTACCGCCGAAAGCCCTCTGGCTCCCGTTTTAGACCTCTACGTCACGCCCAACCGCGGAGATTGTCTCTCGATGGTGGGTGTAGCACGAGAGATCGCCGCACTTACCGATCTCCCTCTCACCCTGCCCGCCATTCCCGCATCGGAAATCGGTGGAGAGGCCGCTCGACAAACGTCGGTAAGGATTGAGGCGCCGGACCTCTGCCCGCGCTATGCCGCCCGAATCGTGAGGGGCGTGTGTATTGGCCCCTCCCCCCAATGGATGCAGGAGCGACTGCGTGCTGCCGGACAGCGCCCTATCAATAACGTGGTGGATGTGACTAACTATGTGATGCTTGAGTTAGGACAGCCGCTGCATGCCTTCGATCTCAAGAAGCTTCATGGAGAGTGCATTGTTGTGCGGCGAGCGAAAGCGGGAGAGACGATCACGACCCTCGACGGGGAGGAGCGCACATTGACTCCCGATATTCTGGTGATCGCCGATGCCGAGCGACCGGTGGCGGTTGCCGGTGTGATGGGCGGAGCCAATTCGGAAGTGAGTGAAACTACCACAGATATTCTATTGGAATCGGCCCATTTTCACCCTCTAGCCGTGCGTCGCGCGTGTCGGCAGCTGAACCTTCGCACCGAAGCCTCCTATCGTTTTGAGCGCATTGTAGACCCTAACGGGGTGATCCGCGCTCTCGATAGAGCCTGTCAGTTGCTCGCCGAGATCGGCCAGCCGGAGGCTGTTTCGGGGGTTGTGGACATCTATCCGCTCCCTATTCAACCGCTCCGATTGACCTTACGGGTTGCACGCGCTGCGCTGCTGCTTGGTGTGCCGGTATCGGCCGAAATCTGTTTGAACTGTTTGCGCCGACTTGGTCTCAATGCCACACTTCAAGGGGATGCGGAGACACTGCAGGTGGAAGTTCCCACGTTTCGGCCCGATCTGAAACTGGAGGAAGACCTTATCGAGGAGGTCGGGCGCATTCATGGCTATGAAGCCATCCCTGAGCGCTTGCCTGTTGGAACCACCACGTTAGGTGGAGATAGCAATGAGAGTAAGTTGCTACGTCGTATCCGGACGGCCTTGGTGGCCTGCGGGCTACAGGAGGTGGTAAACCATAGCCTCTCCGGCCCTTCACCCCTCGATGCACCGGACGACGCCACGAGACGAGTGCAGGTACGTAACGCACTCTCTTCGGAGGTAAGCCTGTTACGACGCTCTCTGTTGCCCCTATTAGTGGAGACGGCCCGTCGCAACCTGGCGCGTGGCCAGTCCAATCTCGCGTTTTTTGAGGTAGGGCGTGTTTGGCAATGGGAAGAGACGACGGAAGGAGCCCCGGAGCCAAAGGAGTATCTGGCCGTTGGAGGGTTGTTATATGGTGCCCTGCGCTCGCCGGATTGGACGCACCATGGCAAACGAGAGCCGGCCGATTTTTACCTCCTGCGCGGGATTGTGGAGCAACTCCTGCGGTCGCTGCGCATAGATCAAGCCGCCTTCCTTCCCCTTGAGCAGCCGGAGCGCTTTCCGCAGTTTCATCCTGGCCGCACGGCTCTCCTTCGGCTGGGCGAGACGCCTCACGCCGATGGTATTCTTGGAGAGCTTCACCCGCGACTTGCCCAGGAGCTGGAGCTTCGCGAACGTCTTTATCTATTTGAACTCAACGTGGAAGCCTTACAGGCAGCTCTGCCCAAAGAGGAGGAGCGCTATCATCCACCTTCGCGCTTCCCGGCGGTCGTGCGCGATCTAGCACCTCGTTTGCCTCTCCAGGTGGCCTATGGGGAGGTGGAGGAGGCGCTGAAAACGTTGCAGGTGCCCATTCTAGAGGCGTTTCGGCTAACCGATGTCTTTACAGGCCCACCGTTGCCGGAAGGATGGAAAAGTCTGACCCTTTCGTTTACGTTTCGCTCTGGGACGGGCACGCTAACAGAGGCTGAAGTGAACACGGCGGTAGAACGTATCCGGCACGTATTGGAGGAGCGTTGTGGCGCCCTCTTTCCTGCATAGCGCGCACCACCCATGCTTGTTCTTGATTTTCTGTGCGTTAGGTTGTATACTCGTCATGATGTCCCCAAATTTGCAAGGAGGAAGGTTCAACGCATGATGTTGCCTTTCCAAGTGGAGCGATAGTTCCCTATGGCGATACTTGGGTTTGAGATAGAGGAGATCGCCCGTATCGTGGCGCTCGTGGAGTCGCGCGGTTTAGCCGAGCTGGTGATTGAAGAGGAGGGGCGCTACCTGCGGGTAAGAGGGCCTTTCGCAGAGCAGACGAAAGTTCCCGCCGCTTTGGTAAACACCCCGATGATCGCGGCGCCCGATCCGGCGAAGCCGCAAGCGGTTTCTCCGGCTCCGACAAAGCGGGCGGAACGTCGCGTCGCCGCGACCGAGGAGGTGCCGGGACAGGTTCGTCTTACCTCACCGATGGTGGGGGTTTTTTATCGTTCGGAAAAGCCCGGGGCACCCCCTCTTGTCAATGTGGGCGATCGGGTGGAGGTGGGCCAAACGGTTGGCGTGCTGGAAGCTATGAAGGTCTTTTCAGAATTTAAATCGGAATATGCGGGGGTTGTGGTGGCCATTCTAGTGGAGGATGGTCGGCTAGTAGAGGCCGGCACGCCGCTCATGGTGATTCAGACCGATAACTAATACAAAAAAGAAGGCTCTAAGGAGTGAGGATGCATCCCTTCCAGAAGGAGAAAATCAGTATTGGGCTGCTAGGGCTGGGTGTGGTGGGTTCCGGTACCCTATCCCTTCTGCAGCGTAATCGTCATGCCATTGAACGAAAAATCGGCTTGCCTCTTGAGGTGCGTCGGATTGCCGTACGCGACAAGAGCCGCCCCAGAGCGGTGAAAGTGGATGCAGCCCTGCTGACGGATAATGCCTACGAGGTGATTGATGACCCAGAGATAGACATCATCTGTGAGTTGATCGGGGGGGTTGAACCGGCTCGCGAGTATGTGTTGCGAGCGCTGCAGAGGGGCAAGCAGGTGGTAACGGCCAACAAAGAGATGATCGCCCGCGTCGGCCATGAACTCATGGAGGAGGCCGCACGGCGCAACCTTGACTTTCAGTTTGAGGGGAGCGTAGCCGGAGGGATTCCGATCATCCAGCCGATGAAAAACAGTTTGGCGGGTAACCGAATCGAAGAGGTGATGGGGATCATCAACGGCACGACGAACTATATTCTCACGGCGATGGCAGAGGAAAAGACCGATTTGAACACGGCTTTGAAAGAGGCACAATCGCTCGGTTATGCCGAGGCCGACCCCACGAACGACATCGCCGGCCATGATGCACGCTATAAAATCGCCATTTTGGCCTCCATCGCCTTTATGAGCCGCGTTAACGTGGAGGACGTTTATGTGGAGGGCATCGAGCATATAGAAGCTGCTGACATCGCCTATGCCGAAGAGCTTGGCTACACCATCAAGTTGCTCGGCATCGCTCGGCGCGTCGGTGAAGACCGCATGCAGGTGCGTGTACACCCCACGCTCTTGGCGAAAAACCATCCTTTGGCCAGCGTCCATGATGTGTACAACGCGGTTTTCGTGCGGGGCGATTCTGTTGGGGACGTGATGTTTTATGGCAGAGGGGCCGGCGCGGGGCCCACAGGCAGTGCCGTCGTAGGCGATATCATAGATACTTGTCGTAACCTGCGCTTTGGTGCTACTGGACGTGTGGGCTGCACCTGTTTTGAGCGACGCACGATACTGCCCATAGATGAGGTGGAGACGCGCCACTATATCCGTATGGTGGTGCATGATCGCCCGGGTGTGCTGGCGGCTATCTCGAAAGTGTTTGGCGACTACGACATCAACATCGAGGCGATGATCCAAAAAACCATCAAGGGGAAACAGACCGATATCGTGTGGGTGATGCACGAGTCGCCTTGCAGGGCCATTCGGGAAGCGCTCGATATCATTCGGCATCTGCCGGTGGTTGTAGAGGTTTCTAACTGGATTCGGGTAGAGGAGTGGAGCGACCAATAGAGACCTGTTTCCCTGAGAGTATGCAGAGCTGCATCTAATTTCAGCTAAAGGAGAAAGGGTAGAATGCCGGCATCGCAAAACGGTTTAGAGAGTTCATCGGAGCGACCAACGGCCTCCTATGAACTGCGGATACTCGACCCGAAGCGCATAAAGCTTTTCCGGACCGGAGGCGTAACCCGCCTCACACTGCAGGATGAGTGCACCTATCTGCGCATCATCGCCGCTCGCGCTTTCCCTCTCTCCGACCCCGACCACTATATCGGCTTTTTGGACGGGGCCGGGAAGGATATTGGCATTTTGGTTGACCCATCCCACTTAGACCCCGAATCGCGCCAAATTTTGGATGAAGAGTTAGAGAAGCGCTACTTTGTGCCCGTTGTGGAGCGTGTTATCTCGGTAAAAGAAGAGTACGGGGCCGTCTATTGGCGTGTGGAGACCGACCGTGGCGAAAAGGAGTTTATCGTTCGTAATCTGCGCGATAACATTCAGGAGCTGTCTTCCACGCGCCTCTTAATTACGGACGTGGATGGCAACCGGTTTGAATTCCCCGACATCAACCGCCTCGACGCGAAGAGTTTAGGCATCATCATGCGCAACCTGTAGGTTGCATTCTTAGGAGGAACTGTTGAGTCTGCAAGGCGAAGAGGCCTTTCCTCTGGAGCCGGTCTCTGAACCCGCGGAAGCTTCCATCGAAACGCATTTGGTGGCGCGACCGGCTCAAAGTGGGCGTGAAGTGCACACGGTGGTCTGGCAACTGGCCTGGCCTGCCGTGGCCACAATGCTTTTGCAGACGTTCAACGGCCTCATGGACACGCTCTTCGTGGGGCATTTGCCCTACGCGGCCCAAGCGCTGGCTGCAACCGGCGTTGGAGGCCAGGTTATCTTTCTGCTGATCTCGTTGGCGATGGGCGTTTCCGTAGGTTCGACGGCTTTGGTTGCCCGTTTCGTGGGGGCGAGGGAACGCGAGGCGGCAGCACAGGCATCGGGACAATCGTTGACTCTTGGCTTGTCCATGGGGCTGTTTTTCGGTTTGCTTTTCTTTGCTTTTCGTGGCGTTATGGCCCATCTTTTATTAGGGGGCGAAGGCGATGTATTGTCGGCGAGGCTCTGTGAGCAGTTTCTCCATGTCGCCTTGCTGGCCACGCCATGCATCTTTCTCCTCAATGCGCTCATGGGCGTTTTTCGGGGGCTTGGCGACACGCGAACGCCTTTGCGTATTCAGTGGGTTATGATCGCCATTCACATGAGTTTCGACTGGCTGCTCATCTACGGGCATGTGGGCCTACCGAAATTGGGTATCTACAGTGCGGGCACGGCTCTGGCCAGCTCGATTACGGTGGGCACGGTGCTCTATCTTTTGGCGTTGGGCAGGCCTACCGGTTTGCCGGATGCCTATCGCTTCGAGCATCTCTTGCCCGATTCTCGCTGGTGGCTACGAATTCTACGGGTGGGAATACCCGCTTCGGTTAACGCAGTGATCCGACAGTTGGGGATGATGTCGTTTACAGGGATGCTGGCGCGGGCAGCTACGGCGAGCGCCGGCATCGCCGCACTCAATATCGGGGTAAGAGCGGAAGCCATCGCGTTCATGCCAGGGGTGGGTTACAGTGTTGCAGCCCAAGCGCTGGTTGGGCAAAGCTTGGGAGCGGGCGACTCCAAACGCGCGGAGCGTTTCGCCTACGCGGCCATGTGGCAGGGAGTGGGCATCATGACGATGATGGCCGCCATTTTCTATCTTTGCGCCCGTTCCTTTGCTGGGCTTTTTACCGGTGATGCGAGTGTGATCGCGTTGGGAAGTGACTATCTGCGAGTCAATGCCTTCAGCGAGCCTTTTTTGGCGCTTGCCATGGTGTTGACAGGGGGGCTGCAGGGGGCGGGTGACACCATGCGACCCACTCTTATTACCATCCTTACCATGTGGTTTATTCGTTTGCCTCTGGCCTGGTGGCTCATTTTCCCGCTAGGCTTGCAGACCCATGGGGCATGGCTCTCTATGGCAGCAAGCACCATCCTCACCGGGCTGTTGATGCTCGCACTGTTTCGTTGCGGCAGTTGGAAAAAGATCACCGTCTAGGCCTGCCAGATTGTTTTCTTATCTCAATTGGCTCGGCTGCTTTGTTGAACCCCTTCCTGGTGCCTGCTCGAGCCGTAGCCGAGAGGTAAAATGGATGTGGAGATAGGTGTTCAACAGACGGAGATGGATTTTGATATAGCCATTGTGGGATCGGGCTTTGGTGGCTCGATCCTGGGGATGATCGCAAAGCGTCTAGGGTATCGCGTTCTTTTGATAGAACGGGAAGCCCATCCTCGCTTTGCCATCGGTGAGTCCACGTCGCCCTTATTCAACCTTTTATTGGAAGAGACTGCAGAGCGCTACAAGCTACCGGTGTTGCGTATTTTGAGCGCTTACGGCAGCTGGCAACGCACTTATCCCCAAGTCGCTTGTGGCCTCAAACGCGGATTTACCTTCTTTGAACATATCGAGGGACGTCGGTGCGATGCCTCTACCAATCCGACCGCTCAATTGATGGTGGCCGCTAGCCCATGTGATGAGGTGGCCGACACGCATTGGTACCGAGCCGACGTAGATGCGCTGCTTGTGGAAGAGGCTCAACAGATGGGCGTGGAGTATACCGACCGCACCGAACTCGTTCGTTTACAGCAGCAATCGGGCGATGGATGGCGACTTGAGGGGGAACGGCTAGGCAAAGCGATGGTCGTTTCCTGCCGGTTTCTAGTAGATGCGAGCGGCCCTCGAGGGTGTCTGGCGCGCGCTTTGAGTATTCCGAATAAGGGTTTCCCCAACTATCCAAAAACGCAGGCGGTCTATACCCACTTTACCGGTGTAAAGCGCTGCGAAAGCATTTCCGACTACGTTTTGCCTCATCCAGAGCCTTATCCGATGGACGATGCGGCCGTACATCATCTTTTCGATGGCGGTTGGGTATGGGTGTTGCGATTTAATAACGGCGTAACAAGTGCCGGCGCTGCGCTTGATGAGTCACTGGCGCTGCAATTGGGAGTGGCTGCCGATCCAGAAGGGGGATGGAAGCGGCTGCTAGCCCGCTATCCCTCGCTACAAGCGCTTTTCGATGAGGCGCAAGCGATAAGACCCTTTGTTTTCGTGCCTAGCCTAACGTGGCGAAGCCAGAGCGTGGTTGGAGAGCGCTGGGCGATGCTGCCTTCGGCGATGGCTTCTATTGACCCGTTGTTCTCAACCGGGTTTCCGCTAAACCTGCTAGGCATCCTGCGGCTGGCCGCAATTTGGGAGCGCGGTTTAGAAGAGCCTTCTCTTTCCCACGCCTTACAGGCCTACGCCGAGGTTGCGTTGGCTGAGGCCGATTTCACAGCGCGTTATGTGGCCGCCTGCCGTAAGGCGATGCGCTGCTTTCCCGCCTTTGCCGCCCTCAGCATGTTCTATTTCGCGGCCGCCAGCTTCTCCGAAATGGCACGGCGGCTTCAGTGCCCGCAGTTGGCTACTCGCTATTTGGCGGAGGACTGCAAAGACTTCATGGCAGGCTGGGCGCGATGCGAGGCGATGCTTGATGCGGTTTTGGAGCAGCCAGACCCTGCAGCTCTATCCTGTTTCGAGCAGGCTGTTGCCGAGGCCATCGAGAGGCTGAACGTAGCGGGCCTCTGCGATCCGCGTAAGCAAAACCGATATGGCGTTGACTTTGAGGATGTTATTCGGGGAGCGGAGAAGTTGGGCTTTACCCCGGAGGCCATGCGAGAGATCATCAAAACCGCTCCTTGGGCGCAGGGCTGTTAACTGCGATTTCGCTCCATAAGTTGCGATTTAGGGCTTATTTCGTGCGCTCATTGAGATTGGTCTTTGCGTTCGTGCCTCCCACGGTAACTAGAAGTATTAGGCAGGGAACGCTTGGGGGTTCGTAGAAACTTAAAAATGCAAAGACTTGCCCATGGAGAAAGCGTGTGAACATCATTATCATCTGCCTCGATTCGCTTCGTCAGGATCATGTCAGTTTCTACCATCAAGGCAAACCGGCCTTTGAGGGAATTCCGGCTTGTCAAACGCCCAATATAGACGCTTTCGCGCAACAGTGTATAGCGTTTGAAAACGCATATCCTTGTGGCCTACCGACCATCCCCATACGAATGGAGCTGATGACCGGCCAGTTCTCCTTGCCCTATCGTCCATGGCAACCGCTTGCTCCGACCGATATTCCGATGGCCGAGATTTTGCGAAAGGAGGGGTATGTTTGCGGCCTGATCTCAGACACCTATCACTATCGTGCGCCTGGAATGAACTACCATCGCGGCTTCAACGCCTATCACTGGATTCGGGGACAAGAGTATGATCCCTACAACTCCGCTCCTACACGACGTGATGTTACGGCCTATGTCAACGAAAACTACCCTCCTCAATGGCGTCAACTGGTGGCACAGTTTCTGGCGAACACCGACGATTTTACTCAGGAGGCCGACTGGTTCCCAGCCAAAGTCGTTGAGCAGGCCTGCGATTGGTTGAAGAAAAACCGATGTCATGGAAAAATCTTCTGCTGGATCGATTCTTTTGACCCTCATGAGCCTTGGGATCCGCCGAAACGCTTTGATACCTACACCGACCCTGCTTACAGAGGCCCACGCCTCATTATGCCAATGGGTGGGCAGGCCACTACGTGGGCTACACAGGAGCAGATAGCCCACATTCGCGGGCTTTATGCTGGCGAGGTGAGCTTTGTAGATCACTGTCTTGAGCCGCTATTTACGTGCCTAGCTGAGAACGGCTATTTTGACGATTCGATCATTGTGCTACTGGCCGACCATGGGCATCCATTAGCCGATCACGGAAAGTTTTTAAAGGGAGCGGATAGGCTCTACTCGGAACTACTTAAGGTGCCTTTCCTGGTGCGCCTGCCCAATGGCACACCGCGCAGAACGAAAGCGTTGGTGCAGTTTCCCGATCTTCTGCCGACGCTGCTTGAACTGGTGGGATTAAAGAACAACATAACTTCGATGCATGGAAGATCGTTTGCTCCTGTTCTCTTGGGTCAGGAGGACGGGCATCGGGAGGCTGTGATTGCCGGCTACTATGCTGGGGTCGATCGCTGCATTCGTGACGGCATTTGGAGTTATATCCAGAGGCCTGAAGGGGAGACAGACGAGCTATATAACCTTCAAGAAGACCCGCGTGAAACCCGCAACCTGATAGATGTTCATCCACAAGAGGCGGTGCGTTTGGCATCTTATTTCGGCAGCTACTGGCGTCGCAGGGTCACGCGCATCGTCAAGGGCATTCAGGGCGAGTATGAAGTGGCCAGCGGGCCGGTGGTGTGAGTGTGTGCCTGGCGTTTTCTGCTTAAAGGCTGTTTCCGCAGAATAGTGGATGCTGTATTGTAGATGAAGCTATCATCGCTCTTCTCCTCATGTCTGTTGTCAACTACTCCACGTCTGAAGATGGGGCTTGCCCTCAAGGCCGACGCCCTTCCCCTCAAGGCCGACGCCCTTCCCCTCAAGGCCGATACAGGGGTCTCCAGAAAATCTTGCGATTTTCTGGGGGTAGGGCGCTCTTCTCCACCCCCCGCCCCAAGGCGGTAGCACCCTGCGCCGCGAGGTTCGGTGGCATAGAGGTGGCTGCGTTAGAGGCGCAGTTTAGGAAATTGGGGTAGACTTTGACGGCGCCTAAGAAGGCTCTATGGGGACGGTTTTAGGCCGTCTGCAATGGAAATAGAATTTCGCGGTAACGGCATGGAGAGAGGAGATTTGGCTTCCCTAATGGATCGAAGGGTTGCGGAGAGGCGCCTGGCTATTTTGGGAGCAGGGAGCTGGGGGACGGCGTTGGCCCTTATTTTGGCCGACAATGCCCATCGCATTTGCCTCTGGGCGCGCAGCCAGGAGCATGCTATGGCTTTACGGCGTGAGCGAGAAAACCGACGCTATCTTCCCGGTTTTCCTCTGCCTTCCGGCGTCGAGGTTACCTCGTGTCTTGAGGAAGCTCTGGCGGAAACCGAGGGAGTTATTTTCGCCGTGCCAAGCGACGCGGTACGGTCGGTGGCCGAATCCATTCGCTCGTTGCTGCCGCCGAGCGCCTTTGTGCTTTCTGCCACCAAGGGGCTGGAGGAGGGGACGGGCTTTCGCATGAGCCAAGTTCTCATGGAAGTGCTTCCTGGAATAGAGACTCGGTTGGCCGTGCTTTCTGGACCCAATTTGGCAGTTGAGATGGCGCGAGGTGTTCCAACGGCCACCGTGGTGGCCGCATTTCATGAGGAGACCGCTCGTCACATTCAGCAGGTTTTTGCGCAACAGGCCATGCCCACTTTTCGCGTTTATACCAGCACCGATGTGGTAGGGGTAGAGCTGGGAGGAGCCGTGAAAAATGCCATCGCCATCGGCATAGGGGTTTGTGATGCCCTCGGTTATGGAGATAATGCACGGGCCGCCTTTATGACACGTGGTTTGATGGAGACGATCCGGCTCGGCAGAGCGCAGGGAGCGAAAGCGGAGACCTTTTCCGGTCTTTCTGGAGTGGGTGACCTTATTGCCACGGCCCATAGTCGTTTGTCACGCAACTATCGGGTGGGATATGGAATCGGGCAAGGTAAAGCGCTTGAAGAGGTTCTCCGTGAAATCGGGCAGGTGGCCGAAGGGGTGCCTACAACGCGTGTTCTATGCGACCTGGCACGACGTTATGGGGTGGAGATGCCTCTAAGCCAGGCTTTGCATCGCCTGCTGTTTGAAGGGTTTTCACCGGAAGAGATCATCCGTAACCTCATGCTGAGGCCTCTGAAGAGCGAGGGCGCGTGGTGTGGCGCGGAATAGGGATGCGATAGGCTATATTCCGAAGTTGGCTTTCCTTGTCGAAAGCAAAGGGATGAGAGGTGCAAACGCTTGAAAAGGGTCGTGGTCGTTATACCGACCTATAACGAGGCGGAGAACATCGAGCAGGTCGTTCGACAGGTGTATTTGACATTGCCTGAAACGCACCTATGGGTTGTGGATGATGGGTCACCGGATGGTACGGCCGAGATAGCTGAAGGACTACGTTCTCAGTATGAGGGGCTTCGCATCTATCGGCGGGAGGGACCACGCGGATTAGGGCGTGCCTACCGTGAGGCTTTTTCGCGCCTTTTGCAGGAGGGATGCTATGAATACATCGTTCAAATGGATGCCGACCTCTCGCATGATCCGCGCTACCTGCCCGATTTGATTCAGGCTGCTGAGGAGGCGGATGTTGTTCTAGGATCGCGTTATGTAAAAGGAGGCGGTGTGCGCGACTGGCCGTTTCATCGCGTGCTGCTGAGCCGATGGGCTAACTTCTACGTCCATCTCATCACCGGCATTCCGGTTAGGGATGCCACATCGGGCTTTCGTTGTTGGCACGCCTCGGCCTTACAGCGACTTAACCTGGAGGGGGTGGTTTCGGAGGGCTATGCGTTTGCCGTGGAAATGGTCTTTCGGGCTTACCGAGCGGGCTTGCGTATTGTGGAGGTGCCCATCGTTTTTACCGATAGACGCCATGGACGCTCGAAGATGACACGGCGGGTTATTTGGGAGTCGGTGCAGATGCCCTGGCGTTTACGTTTTCAGTATGGTAATAATGGCAAACATCCCTTCCGAAAAAGGCTCTGAACATGCTATAATAGGAGACAATTGTTCGTGAGGAGACGAGGAAATGAAGCGAACATACCAACCCCATAACAGGCGACACAAACGTGTGCACGGATTTCGCAGCCGAATGCGCACACACGATGGGCGCAATGTGTTGCGTCGGCGTCGGCAGAAGGGGCGTCATCTGCTTGTTCACTAAAGGTGCTGTTTGGGGCTTCTAAGGTCATACAGGAGGCGCGAAGAGGAGCCTGAAAGAAGGAAACCGTTCGCGCCTTCATTCCGTATGCACTACAGAATGCCACTTTGCTAGAGACAACCATGCTGCCACGTCCGTTGCGCCTGCGTGCTCGTAAGGATTTTCAGGCCGTCTATCGGCAGGGGCGTTCGTGGGCAAACCGAGACGTGGTTCTTTATCTGCGACAACGCAGTGGAGATGACACTTCAAACCCCCCGCATCCGCGCATCGGGTTTGTGGTAAGCAAGAAAGTGGGCAAGGCTGTGGTGCGCAACCGTCTGCGTCGGCGTTTGCGTGAGGCCGTGCGTCTACAGATAAATAGGCTGAAACAAGAGCCGTATGACCTTATATTTATCGCAAGATCGTCTCTGTTAAAGAGACCATGGCCGGACGTGCTGACCTCGGTGAATACGGTTTTACGGCAGGCAGGTGTTCTCGATGAGGCTGAGGGGGAGTATAGCAACAGTGAGGGGGCGAGAGAAGGAAGTTAGGATGGCACAGCAAAGCCTTTTGGCGCGAATGAGTTGGCTCGTTCGCAAGGGGCTGATCGGCTTGGTCAGGCTATATCAAGCGACACGCCCTTATCGCCCAAGGGTATGCCGCTACCACCCCTCCTGTTCCGAATATATGATACAGGCCATCGAAAAATACGGGGTTTACACCGGTGTGGCTTTAGGGCTACGACGTATTTTGCGCTGCAACCCTCTTTCGATAGGAGGGTACGACCCGGTACCGTAGGGATGGTCGTTGCATCTTCCGCATAAAGTTATGAGGAGATTGTCGTTGAACATTACACAGCGTTTCTTAGTGTTTAGTGTCGTTCTCGTTGTTCTCGGCGCCCTACTAACGGGGTGCAACCGAGGACCTCAAGGCATACCCCCCTATACTTTAGAACACGCACGTCAACTTGAAGCGACCGATCCCGATGCCGCTGTAGGCACTTTTATGGCGGTGAAAAACCAGAATGCAAGCCGTGATCCGGAGCTTGCTGCCGAGGCGCTTTGGGAGTTGGCACAGTTCACCTCCAACCCGAACTATTATGGTACGCCGGCGCAAATTCATGCCGTTGACCCTAACCATCTCACGCCCGAGGCCCTTCATGAGCTAGATGAAAAGCACGCCCAAGGCGATTTACTGGCACGGCAGGCGCTTATCGAGCTGAAGCGCTCTTTTGCCAACACGAAAGTCGCTCAGAATCCGCAGGTAGACCAGTTGTTGAAGGTTGTTGATGAACGCATAGACCGGCGTAACTCGCACAGCCTGGGCTACAAGTTTATTGATGCTCTTGTGGCTATAACAGGTCGGAAACCTGATTTCAGCTACTGGTTCGCTCTTGTTTTGTTGGCGATCATTGTGCGGGCACTCACATTTCCGCTCATGCTGCGCATCTACGCCAATCAGCGCGAGATGCAGCGCATGCAGCCCATCATCCGTGAGATACAGGCGCGCTATAAAGACGACCCACAGGTGATGTTTCGTAAGGTGCAGGAGGCTTATAAGGAGCATGGGGTGAACCAGTTTGCCTCGTGTCTTCCCATGCTCATTCAGTATCCTCTCCTGATCCTTATGTTTGAATGGATCCGCGCTTATGAAATCCATTTTGCCAACGGGCATTTTTTGTGGATCGGCAGCCATTTGGCCGACCGGTTTCCCGGCATTGTGGCTCATAACCTAGCGGAGATGGATGTTCCGCTGCTGCTGATCTATGCGGCAAGTATGTATCTCTCGATTAAGCTCACTCCTGTGAGCGATCCGCAGATGGCGCAGCAACAGCAGACAAGCTCGCTTATCATGACCTTCATCATGATTTACTTCTTCTATCAGGAGGGATGGTCTTCCGCGTTCTTGCTCTACTGGCTGGTGCTGAACCTCATCTCCGCGGCTCAACAGTACTACTACATCTATCGCCCCACGAAGTTGGCACAGGCCACAGGCGGGAACGGAGCTATCACGCTGAAAGTGATAGGGGAGAACGGAAAAGGTGTCGAGCGCGATGGCCAATCTACTTCTGTTCCATCGGCCACGGCACCTCAATCGGCGGGTTCGTCGTCCTCGCGTTCTCCAAGCGCACGGCCTGCGCCGCGTCCACGGCGTAAAAAGAGATAATGTCGGTTTGCTAACTCAACGAAGGAGAGAGCCTGGCAAATGAGCGAGCCTATAGATGACGAAGCGCTAAGCGAGCAGCAGCGGATAGCCCTACAGCTGATGCATGAGATATGCGATCGGCTGCCGCATGATGTGCGTCCGGTAGGACGCGAGATGCAGGGGTGTTACTTTTACGTGGAGCTTGTGGGAGAAGACGCGCAACGATTTTGGGGGCATGCGGGAAAATCGCTCGATGCCCTTCAGTTTATAGCCAATAACATTCTCGTTCGGCGCGTTCACGGTGAGCTACGGCTTGTGCTAGATGCGGACGGCTATCGGGAACGACGGGCGGCTGCGTTGCGCGCGCGTGCCCTGGAGTTGGCGCAAGAGGTGAAAGCCATGAATCAGGAGGCAGAGCTAGAGCCTCTTCCTCCTCACGAACGCCGTATTATCCATAAAGCCCTTGCCGATGACCCCGATGTGCGTACCTACAGCGAGGGCGAGGAGCCAGACCGACGCATCATCATCTCGCCTCGTGAGTAGCCCATCGCGAACGTAAACGATCTATGCGTCTTTCGCGTCTGCACAATAGGGCGCGATGAGGGAGCGGAACTTCTCTGACCATGGGCGCGGTCGGCGCGTTTGAGGGTCTACTCTTACGATCACCGTGAGACCCTCTGCCGCTAGTTCCCCATCTTCTCGATACATTTTGAAAGAGAGCGTAAGACTGCTATTGCCGAGGTGACTCACCGTCACAAAAATATCCACCGGTTGAATACGCTCCACCGGGGCACGGTAGTTGATCTCATTGCGGGCGACCACATAAGGCCAATCGAGATCGGGATTTTCCGGGTAAGCCCCTTCTCCGAGAGCACGCCACAGCTCAAATCGTGCCCTCTCAAAGAGCACAAGATATTCCGCATTGTGAAGGTGATGCTGCGGATCCATCATATCGAAATAGACGTACTGTTTGCTATGTAATGCTATTGGTTCCGACACTCGATACCTCCTAACATATTAGTGCGACTACGGAATAGGTTTTTGGATGATTGCCAGCAGAAGAACAAAAGGCCTATTAAGCTCAGATAAAGCCCGACGTTAAAGCTTGAAGGGCGAAATCGGAATGCGACGATATGCTCGCCCGAAGAGAGGCGCACAGCGCGAAACAGCGAGCCTTGAGAGGGCGGTGGGACGAGAATGGGCACCCTATATTTATCTACCGTTGCTTCCCAACCGGGATAGTTTTCGTCGGCTAGAATAAGCAAGCCACCGGTGGGAGCTGTAACCTGCAAGGATACGCGGGTAGGGAGGTCTTGAAGATACGTTACCGGTGGATTTGGGAGTTTGGGATTATCCGACACAAAGCGAGCGCGTGGTAGTGCGGAGGATAGGGGATAGAGAGTAAGGTCATCGCTTGAGAGCGGCAGCGGCGGCGTTTGGGGAGGAAGGGTGACATCGGCAAAGGCAGGGTTGTCGGTGGGTAGGGCCACCGCATAGCGGGCACCGGTTGTTGGAACAAGAGGGGCGTTCGGGTTTTGAAAAAACACCATATTACCTACTTCTGGAGGGCTGGCGTCGCTCACGCCGAAGCGGTTGGGACGCGCAAAGCGGTCGGCGTAGGCTTTCAATTGGCCGGGAAATAGAGAATCGTAGCCCTGCACATCGCGCAACGCATAGACCATAGCCCCGTTGGGGGGTAGAACGGCCGGCGGGGGGGTATTAAGGCTCCAAAAACGGTTTATGGGGAATATACGCTCATGGCCGAGGTGGGTTTGAAGATAGCGAATGCCTGGAGTGAGCGGATAGACCCAAGTAGAGCGGGCAACCGGATTGACCGGCATACCGGTCCAAAATAGGTCGGTGATCGTGATAGCGAGACAGCCGAGGGCGAAACGAAAGGAGCCGGACACGGGGTGACGATGTGTCCGCCAGAAGAGAACGGCAGACAGAGTGAGACCGGCCCCAAGCCGAACCCAATCGTAGGGAATGCGAGAGAGCGCGCGAGCGAAGGACGGTACATCGAGCAGATCAAAACCCGGAAGCGGAACGGTCAACGCTTGAGAGACCAAAAAGAGGCAAAGTCCAAAGCCGGCCAGTAGAGCGGCAAACAGGGCGAGGAAGGCACGCTTTTCGAGCGGCGATTCGAGAAGATAGTCTAACCCAAACGCGGCCAAACAGGCTGTGGCGAATGCCCAAAGCACCAAAATGCGTGCTGGCGACCCGGAAGCGCCGAAGCCTGGAATACCGAAATAGAAGAGCGCGTTCAAGGGGGTGCCGAGCGCCATGAGGAGGGCAAACACGGCAAGAATGGCGAAGAACAGCGCCCGATAGTTTGGGGCACGGCGGTGCAACGCGCGATAGACCGCCACGGCAGCCAAGAGCAGAGGGAGAATGCCCACATAGAGCGCGGTTTCTGCAGCGTTATGTCGCACGGCCACCAGCGAGTTGCCGGCGGATTGCAGATAAAAGCCCCAATAATGGTTTTGCGGATCGTAATCGTTGCCGGTGAGATTGGGCAAAAAGAGAGTAGAAAGTTCGTAGGGTTGAAGTGCGTAGGCGATGTACTCTTGATATCCGGCCGGTGTCGCCTGTGTTGCGCGGTGAGAGAGACGCGAAAGCTCGAGCGTTGGTAGGAGCTGAATGGAGCAGAGAAGGCCGCCGAGTAGAAAAACCCCGGCAGATAGCGCAAGCAGTTTTCCGATGGGTTTTTGTTCCTGTAGCGTACGAATGAGGAGGGCGAGCACCCAAAGAAAGGCGGCCAATAAGCCATAGAAGGCGATCTGCAGGTGGCCGGCCAACAGCATAAGACCGAGGGAGGCTCCTGCGGAGGTAAGGGAGGTGCCGGAGGAACCGGGTGTGCGCAGAAGCCGATAAAGCTGACGTAGCAGGAGGGGAAACCAGCAGGACGTGGCGAGAAAGGTGGGGAGCTGGAGCCATTGCACTTGCCAGGCCGAGTAGGCATAGATGCAGCCGCCAAGCAGGGAGGCAAGGGGAAAGCACCGAAGCTGTTTGAGAAACAGGTAGGTGAACCAGCCACAGAGGGTAAGGTGCAAGAGGGCGTTAAGGTTGAATGCGATTGTTGTTGGAAAAAGATCGAATAGGAGGTTAGGTGGGTAGAAAACAGCGGATTGGCTATTGGCAACGAAGGGCGCTCCACAGAACTGGTAGGGATTCCATAGGGGCAGAAATCCAGAGCGAACCGTTCTGGCGGCAAACAGCCGCCATGGATAGAACTGGGCGATACCATCCCAGCGCAACGGATTCCAGGGGGGCAGCAATTTGGTGTGAATCGCAGTCTGGTAGGGCGCGATATAGCCCAGCAACCCGGCAGGCAAAAAAACATCCCCTACAAAGGTCGTGCGGTAGAGGAAAATGGCGGCAAGGAAGAGATAAAAAACGGGCGGGAACCAGGTAGAAAACTTGTCCAAGCGAGCCACACCTTGGCGGGAGGGCGGGGTAGTGTAGGACAATGCGGCGTTCGCTATCCAAGCATCTCCTTGATGAATTTCAGGCTATCGGTGGCGCGTTTATTATTCGGATCAAGACGCAGCACTTCCTGGAACTCCGCCGTCGCTTCGTCGTACATGCCGAGCATGGAGTAGGTGAGGGCGAGGTCGAGCCGGATATCTACGCGCTCGGCAGCAAGTTGCACGGCTTTTTGAAGCTCTTCGAGCGATTCGTCAAAGAGACCTGTAAAGCCGTATACGAGGCCGAGTTGATGGTGGGCGTCGCAAGAATTGGGGTCTTTTTCCAAGACCTCTTTAAAGGCAGCGACGGCCTCATCATATTGGCCTTCATTCTTATAGGCGATGCCACGTTCCAGGATGCTGTTTTCTAAGCAGCTCATTGTCATGCGTGTCTCCCTTAGGTTTTTTCGGGGTTCTATTGTCATCATAACCAAGGATAATGGCGTTGAGCGGACCCCGTTTCGTTCCTGTTCTGACTTGTTCCCTGGAAACTAGATGCGATTATATCACGTCCACATAGGAAAATCAAGAGGAAGTTTTTATAGGGGGGTGTCTTTTTATTGTAGGCCTCTTACCATAGGGAGACAAAGGGCTGCTTAGCCCTGCTTGGGGTGAGGGCGTGACGGGGTCGTTTTACGCTTTCTTAATGTATCGAGCGCCCAAGCAGCGTGCTCGCGCACGAGGGGGTCGAGGTCGTGTTCGGCGGCGTTTTGAAGTGCGGATTCGGCCTCCGGGTCATCGCTATAGGCAAGGGCAACGGCCACGTTGCGCAGCAGCCCCCTGCGTTTTGCCCGTTTCACGGGGCTTTTTCGAAACTTCTCTCGAAACTCCGGTTCGCTTAATCGCAATAAGTCTACTAAGCGGCTGTTTCGGGTGATCTCACGGGGCTGAAAGGCCGGCT
The DNA here is from genome assembly GCF_035294505.1 of Chthonomonas sp. Taxonomy (NCBI): domain Bacteria; kingdom Bacillati; phylum Armatimonadota; class Chthonomonadia; order Chthonomonadales; family Chthonomonadaceae; genus Chthonomonas; species Chthonomonas sp. Next base: position 26,259 of record NZ_DATGKU010000187.1, read on the forward strand.
CTGTGGTGGGGGTACTGAACTTTTGGTTGAAGGGGCAGACCTCCTGGCAGATGTCGCAACCGAAAACGCGATTGCCGTTGGCCGAGAGTGCGGGGCGCAACTCGACGGGGATGGCCTCCTTGAGTTCTATGGTGAGATAGGATATGCAGCGACGGGCATCGAGCTGATACGGAGCGATAAGGGCACCTGTAGGGCAGGCTTCGATGCAGCGCATGCATCGCCCGCAGTGGCCTTCAGCCGGCCGGTCGGGTTCAAGGTCGAGATCGGTTACCAGAGCGCCGAGAAAGAAATAGGAGCCGCGACGCGAGTTGATCAGCATGGTGTTTTTGCCGAACCAGCCCAGACCGGCACGTTGGGCCACCTCTCTTTCGAGTAGAGGGCCGGCATCTACGTAGACGCGCCCGGCGACGTTTGGCGCGATGTGTTTTTTGATGTGCTCCAAAAGTTGATAGAGACGTTTTGTCATAACATCATGGTAGTCGTCTCCCCGAGCGTAACGGGCGAAAATGGCATGGTTTGGACGTACAGGGGGAGTTGCCGGCCCCTCCTGTGTGTCGGCGTAGTAGTTCATACCGACGACGATAAGAGAGCGTGCGTTGGGCAGAAGCTCTTGGGGGTTTAGCCGTCGCTCTAGATTTCTGGCAAGGTAGTCCATCTGACCGGCATATCCCTTTGCGAGCCAGTCGCGGTACTCTTGTTGGAAGACCGATGGGGTGGCCTCCGCGATCCCGACAAGATCGAAGCCTAGCTCTTTGGCATAGGCTTTAATCTGCTCTTCGCGTGTTAGCGTGGTCTGCATGTTGTAGCGGGAACGGCTTTAGCCAATCGCATCGAGTGCTTCACGCAACGGCACCTGCACGCACGTAAAGGTTGGGGTATCCCGGAGGGTATAGGCGCTCGCCTCCGATTCCCGCATATGCTGTACAAGATCGAGGAAGTCGGCCGGAATGTCGGTTTCAAAGGCAACCACGAACTCTTGGTCATCAATGCCGAAAGAGTAGGTGGTGTTGAGTTTAACCGTTGGATATTTATGCCCAAGCTCTATGTGCTCCGCCATGGCCTTTTGGCGTTCCTCGTAAGGCATTCGATACCAGGCGCGTGTTTTGACGAAAGGATAAACAAAGAGGAACTTGCGCCCGGTGGGGCGGATGATGAGGCGACGCCCTTCCGGTTCGTTTTTTGCGGTTGGGTCTTTATATTGGGAGGATTTCGTCATGGAGAGGAAACAGTAGGGCTGGGTCATCCAGCGGCCGATGCCGGTTCGTAGAAAGCGCGCCGCATGGTTTCGCAGGAGGTCGAGATCGGGTGAGGCCATCCAAAGCAAGAGGTCTACGTCACCTCGGATGCCGGTAAGGGAGTAGCTACGGATCATCATTTCGTCGGCGGCCTCTTCCACCGCGCAGGCGAAATCGGCCTTATCCTTTTCCCGAACTTCATCGGGTTGGCGTCGCCAAGCGGGGTCAACTTTATAGAAAGCGAATTCGACCATGGTACGGCCACGGTTTTCCATTGTTCATCTCCTTGCTAGCAGATCGGAATTAAGGTGCAAGTATGAGCGCCCGTACCGGGCCGTCATGGGCAGCGATACAGGCGACCTGCTTACCTGTATTTACGTTCCAGAAGCTGAGAGTATTATCGGCAGCGCCGCAGATGAGCATAGTGCCATCGGCACTCCAGAGGAGGGTACGGGGTGGTTGAGGGAGATTCCCTTGGAAAGCAAGGGGCATTCCTGTGGCGGCATTCCAGAGGCGGATATGGCCGTTGGAATCGCCGGTGGCCAGGGTTTTACCGTCGGGGGAGGCGGCGAGGGCGGTGACACCGCGTTCGCAAACAAAAATACGCCGAATCTGTGCTCCTGTGGCGAGGTTCCAGGTCATCAGATAGCCATCTTCAGAGACGCTAGCAACTTGGGTGGCTCCGGCAAGCAGGGCGATGCCGGTGATGGGAGCATCGTGGGCTAGGATGCTGGATCGCAAAACGATTCTGCGCCCATTATCGAAAAGCAGCCATACCCGAATCTGTCGGTCGGCGCCGGCGCTAATGAGGGTATGGTTATCGGGAGCATAGAGGAGGCCTGTAACCGCGTCGCTATGGGCGGGCACAGCGGCAAGCAAACGCCCCTGTTGCCATGCCCACAGGCTAATGGAACCATCGGCGGCGCCTACAGCAAGAATCGTGTTGTCGGGAGAGAGAGCCAGTGCGGTTATGGGGCCATGATTCACAGCAAATGTATCGCCGGGGGCACCCGAGGCCAGGTTCCACAGGCGTACAACACCATCCGCCCCGCCGGAGATCAACATCTGCTGCCCGTCTTTGGTGCCGAGTGCCAAAGCGTTAATGTCGCCGGTATTCGGATCGATCTGAAGAGTAGGTTGGCCGCTGGTATCCCACAATTTGATGTTTCTGCTCGCCGAGATGACTTTTGGCAGCGGCATAAGATTGAGAGTTGGAGCAGAAGGGGGTGTGGGAGTTTGGGTCGGTTTGGAAGGGCTTAATGCACGCGAGCGGCCAAGCTGTGCTTGAGCCGGCCAAGCAAAGGCCAGGCCGAACAAAATGAACAGCGTTTTTACTGCAATATCGCGCGTAGATAGCGTCCATGCAAACCGCAATCTAGTAACGCCCAACTCCTTGCTCCTTCCTTCAGCACGATCAATAGCGATGCATCACCTCCTTTTTAGACCCCAAATCGAACAACAAGTTTCAGCCACTTCTCCATACTCTGGGTACGGAGAGGACATAGGCGGTTTGGCGTTTTGAACCTGGCCTCTTTAGGAGGTAGCTTCCATCGGCTCTAGGTAGAAGTTGTTGGCATAGAGATCGGCCACTTTGTCCAGTTCTTCTTGGGTAAAGGAGGGAGTATCGGGGGCTTTGGCAAACTCCTCCAACTGAGCATGGTCGTAGATATTGGGCAGCACCGACACGATGGCAGGCTGGGCAAGCAGCCATTGGATGGCCATCTGGCCAGGTGTACGTCCTGCCGTTTCGGCGGCAAAGCGCAGCTTTTCTAGCTTCTTTAGCCCATTGATGAGCCACTCTTGGCGCATCTGATCGTTGGTGAGGCGGAAGCTGCGGTGGTCGTTCGTATCGAAGGTGGTTTCGGTGGTGTAGCGCCCTTCCAAAATGCCGGAAGCGTGGGGAACACGCACGATGACGGGAACACCGGTCTCCTTAGCTGCCGGGCAGATCGGCTCGCCGAGTTGTTGTTCCAGCATGTTATAGATGATCTGGACGGCCATGCGGCGCTCTTTAACGCTGTAGAGGCCCTCCTCTATCTGTCGTTCAGGTCGCAGTGCCGGCCCTAAAGCTGCGCCATAGGAGCGGATTTTGCCTTCTTGCTTAAGCGCTTCGAGCGTGGCGAAAAGATCGTCGCTTTGAAGTGCGGAGAGGCGCGGGTTGTGAAGTTGATAAAGGTCTATGTGGTCGGTGCGCAGGCGTTGTAAGCTCTGTTCACAAGCGCGACGCACGAACGTTGGCGTCCAGTCTTGAGGCCTTTCTCTCTGGCCGGGCTGAACGCCGGGGTAGTTGTAGAAATCGTAGCCAAATTTGGTGGCGATAACGATCTCATGGCGATGGTTTTCGAGAGCATCGGCGAGCAACGTCTCGCCCTTTCCGTCGCCATAGACATCGGCGGTATCGAAGAAATTGATGCCGAGATCAAAGGCGCGACGCAGCAGGCGAATGCCTACCTCATCGTCATTGATCCCCCACATGGTTGTGGCAACGGTCCAGACTCCAAAACCGACGGCGGAAGCTTTAAGGCCTGTCTCTCCTAACACACGGTATTCCATGTTTTACCTCCTAGATGACGAAGGGCAATGAACCCTTCGAACGGTTTTCCCTACTAAAATAGTATCCAACATTAGGGCAGGCAGAGTCAATATTTGGATAGAAATATCCAAATATTGACTCTATCCTCGCTCATCCGTATAAGCTAAAATGGATGCTTGACTTGTACAAGGAACTATGATACACTGAAATACACGTTTGGAAGCAGCAAGAGATTTCTGAAGGAGGGGTCGTTGACGATGTTCTACCGTAGCATGATGCGCTTAGGCGTCTCCTTGCTCCCTATGATATGCCTTCTAGGGACGCCGTGGGCGCGAGGGCAGGGGATACCGTTCACCATTATTCGCCCGCCGGATGGTGCCACCGTTCGTGAGAACGTGGCCATTGAGGTGCCGCGTGCCAGCATACCGCCTGAGGGCTATGTTGGTGTCTACATTGACGGAAAGTTCACCGCTGCGGTCTATCCACAACAGAACTCCGATAAGCCCTTCACCTATATTTGGGCTACAAAGGATTTGGGGGTTTCGGATGGTGAGCACACGGTGCGGCTGGTGCTTTTCGGCCCGGCGCCCGATCAGGCCAACGGCAGCATCCAGCTCGGCTCGACCTCCATTCGCGTCAATGTCGCCAACATCATTCACAATGGCCCCTCTGTTTTGCGCTTGCGCTATCGGTTCCCGGAGGGTTTTCAGTTTCACTATAGCCGCGACAGTTCGTCGGTGATTGTGGGAGGTTTTTCAGAGACCGGCTCCAGCAGCGACGTGCCCCTCTCCTCTGTTGAAAGCAAACTGCTTTTCGATATAGAGCAACCTTTACCGGAAGCGCTGGTGCGTGACAAACTTACCGCATTAACGCTGATGCAGGGTGGACAGCAGTTCACATATCCACAAGATCAGCTGCCTTCTTCGGTCTACCAGCTACTCGATACCTTGGGGCGAATTCACTATGAGATCGACTCGAACTCCTTGAAAACCGTTTCTGCGCCGCAAGGCCAGCTGGCAGCTTACCAACAGGGAGCTACCATGTCCGCCCAACCCAATATTTTGGAGCTGGATGCGCTTAACCTGCCAACGCTGCCGGAAGCCGCCGTTTCTGTGGGAGAAACATGGATAACTCCAGAGCAGAGGATAGATATCCCCGGTTTGCCGTCGGGCGATCAGCCTAAAGTGACGCTGCATAGTCGCCTGGTAGATTTGGAGTGGCAGAACGGCTACCCAACAGCCAAGATTCATCAATCGTTTGACTCTACGACGGAGACGGCGAAGCTGCCTGACACGATCATGTTCAACGGGATTCCCATTCAGAAGCCAAAGATCAACTTCGAGCGCGACATCTACTTTGCCTACACGGCTGGGCGTGTTGTAAAGATGGTCAGCACGTTGACGATAAAAGGAGATACTCCTGCCCAGATCAACAACGCCACAGCCAATGGTCTAACCACTACCAGCTATGGGATGCCTTACGGAGGCCCGGGCGGTATACCGCCTGAAGGCGGGTATCCTGGTATGCCCGGAGGGCCCTACGGGATGGGGGGAACCTCCTCACCCTATGCGATGGGAGGTGCGCCTTATGGAGGTATGCCCTACGGGGGTTCTCCTTACCGAGGGCGCCAGGGCGGCATGAAGCCGGGGGGGCCTCCTGTAGGAGGGCCTTCCTATGGCGGTGGGCCTCCTGTAGGAGGGCCAGCTTATGGCGGTGGGTCTCCTTACGGTGGCTACCCCGGTGGGCCGAGCGGCTATCCTGGGGCGCCGGGGGGCTATCCTGGCATGCCTCCCTTTGGCGGTAGCTCTTCTCCCTATGGAATGGGGGGGAGACCGCCGTATGCTGGAGGTAGCTCGATGCCCGGAATGCCCGGCAGCAGTCCCTACGGTACCGGCGGTGTGTTGTCTCCTGAACAACTCCACGCCATAACCGTGCGAACGAGCACCATTACGAATCTAACCGGCGTCTCTCGTTCTTAGCAGGTTCGGCTCGAACAATCGGATATCCGCTTTCTACGGGGTGAGGAGAAACCTCACCCCGATCCTGCTTCTTTTGGGCGTGTAGGAAAATGCAAAGGGCATTCACTCTGATTTTTGGCTTGCTTTTGATCGGTTTGGGACTTGAGTCGCGAGCCGAGCGGGACATTGTGTATGCGGCGCGTTACTATTTTCCGCCTCATAGTCATCGGTTGAGCCATTTCCATATCTATCGAATAAACCCCGATGGCTCCGGACGTATTCAGTTAACCTATGGCTCTACAGACGATACCGGCCCGCTCTGGTCGCCAAATGGTCGTTTGATTGCTTTTGATCGTGAATATGAGCGCCACGATGCCTATGCGAACGCTGTCTATGTAATGGACGCTAGGGGACACCATTTGAAGCGAATCGCTAAAATCACCTCCTTTGGTTTTCTAACCTTCTCTTGGACTGAGGATAGCCGTGCATTGATCGTGAACGGCAAGCTGTACCCGTTGTCTGGACAGCAGCACACGTTAACACCTTGGGAGAAAAACCCCAATGCGGTGGTCTCTCCAAATAGGCGCTATCTCTATGTTTCTGCCGATCCCGACTCCGGTAAGCCGGATGTGCTGATTAACCTAACCACCCAGCAGCAGATTAGAGTGGAAACTCATCTCGACTGTCCCGTGTGGTGGAATAACCGCACGATTGTAGGAGCTTGTGATTATATTGACGATAGCGGACAGACCGTTCCGGGAATCTGCACAGTCGGATTAGATGGGAAGATAGCGCGTCGGCTTCGCTTTCAGCCCTCGCAAATGACCCCAGAGGGCGCCTATACATCGTTACAAGATATTCGCGTTGCACGATTGCAAAAGATTCCTCAAGACAAAAGCCATCTCGTGCTGTGGAGCGATGAAGGAAACAGCACCGTGAGACCTTTATACGGTTTCTATTATGTGGACATAGACACGGGAAAGGCCAAACCGATCACCGATGGACAGTTCTTGTTGTGGTCACCGGATGGTACAAAGGTCATGTGGGCCGATAGAGACCTTGTTCCCTATGGGAAACATCGGGACGGCACCGAGCGCGTGGTATGGGGAACGCCGCTCTGGATGATGGATATAAGAACCGGCCATAAACGCAGCTTAACACCGGGAATCGTGTGGGTAGATAGTGCCGAGTGGCGCGGAGGGGGTAACTGAATGGGTTTCTCCAACATCGTCTCATACCTCTCACGCCCTATGAACCGTCGAAGTTGTCTCTTAACGATGGTGTTCCTAGGATGGGTTGGGCTTTTGGGGCCGCTGGCTGCGCGCCCCTTACCACCTATTGGTGCCGAGGCACATCCCTTTCCCGATACGACCGACAGAATCGTGGTCTTCTCCGATCAGCTGCCATCGGCCGCCTCCTTAAGCCAGGCTCAGTGGCGTTTTATCGCAGACCATTATGCGGGTACTCAGAAGGAGACACGTAGCTGGGCCGAGACCATTCGCAGGTTAAATCCGCATTTCATTGTGCTGCACTATCAGCTTGCTGTGGGGGCCGGAACGGCGGCTTTCTTGGATGGGGAGCGCTGGACGAACGATTTTGACTATATAAAACAACATCCAAACTGGTTTTTAAGGACTGCCGACGGAAGTCCCATTTCCCAAAATGTCTATCATTGGGATGTAATGAACATTCTCTTTAGGAACGGCAAACCCGTTTCCGGATGGCCTCCGTATTGGGTGGAAACGGCTTTGAAAAGACTACGCGATAACGAAGACGACGGAGTGTTCGCCGACAGCTACACGCAGGATATTCTCATGAACCAGGTGAACCCTCCCTTTGTGTGGTTCTCCAATGTTGAAGCATGCAAGCAGAACTGGATTCCAAACCTCAACCTATACGGTGCCTATTGCTGCAAGGCACTGCACGACCAGCCGGAGCACTTTTACTATCTGCCGAATTTGGGCGGTTTAGTAAATGCCTGGGACACCACGAACTATGCGGTTGGGGATGGAGGAATGAACGAGGGTTTTGCACTGGCAGGGCCGGAAAACTATTATGCCCCGAGCGATTGGCAACTCCAGATGAACCGACTTTTAGCCCTCATCCGTGCCGATAAGGTCGTGATCTGTCAGTCTTACATACGCGATTCGGATTATGATGCGCGATGGTTTGTTATCGGCTCCTATCTGCTGATCAAAGGGCGGCATACGTTTATCAACATGTTCGATACCAGCACTCTATCGTGGTATCCCGAATACACGGTGCCGCTGGGTGCCCCTCTTTCAGAGCCGGCAAGGACGATTTCGGCCAACTGGGATGCAGCCTGGGGAGTCTATCGCCGCGACTTCACTAGAGGGATGGTTTTAGTGAACCCCGGTACTCGGCCTGTAAGGATAGATTTAGGGCGTACCGAGTATTTGATAGAGGCGAGGGGGGGAGGACCGGTTCCCGCTTCTGGTATGCCGACCGGGAAATTGGTAAGACGACCGGTGAGTGCGGTGACGATTCCTGCACATAGTGCTCGTATCTTTCTGAAGGGTTAAGTGTGCTGTGATAGTGGCAAAAAAACCCTGTTGACAGAACGACGGCGACACTAGTATTATATATAAAGGTTGCCAATGGTTTTAAATACCTTGCTGTTGGTGAGGCGGTGCCAGGTTAGGGTGAACATGGTCAAACGAGCGGGTTTACAATGGAATAGGTTTCTGATTTTTGGAGCCGTCCTGCTTCTCTTGATAGTGACACGGGTTGGCTTGGCGCAACAGGCGACGAATCCTTTCCAGGATGTGCCTGCCGGTAACTGGGCGTATGCGGCGCTGGCGACTCTTCAACAAGAGGGGGCGATTACCGGCTATCCCACCGACTATTTCCAGGGAAAAACCCTTCGGTCTCGTTACGAGTTGGCTGTGGCCTTGAAGCGTGCTCTGGACAGGCTTAGTGTAGCTAGCTCGGCGACGCATGTGACCCTCAAAGATATGGAGCCGCTCAAGCGTTTGGTGGTCGAATTCGAGCCGGAGTTGAAGATGCTGGGGGAGACGCGCGCTGCTGCCGATGCGAGTGTTGCCGCTGTGGAAGCGTCTCTTTCCCATTCTACAAGCTCCGGTTCGTCGGGGCCGGCACCTAGCCCCTCTTTGCAGGTGACCACCCATGTAGAACCTCAGCTGCCCCTCCTTGAAACGCCATTGCCCTCTTCCAATGCGGTTGTCGGATCGCCCTCTAGAGCCGTTGGTGGAGCTAGTCTTCCCACACTGAATCTCGCGGAACTGGGGAACACTTTGCGCTTGGCCAACGCTTCTGGCCCTGGAGTTGCCCTTCAGCTCTCCCTGGCTCGCGCTGCGCAACTGCAGATGCAGCTTGGCGATGCCACGGCCCTCGATCCGTTGCTGCCTTCTAGCCCCGGAGCCTTGTCTTACATGACACGCCTCACCTATCGCCCGCTGTCTAATATTACACTGCAAGCTGAAGCGCTGCGCAATTTGGTGCCGATTCTGGAGGGGAGCAGCTATACCTTGCTAGGGAGCAACGCCTATCGTGTTCGCGTGGGGTATGCCAATGGGCCGGCAAGTGCGGAATTGGGCTTTCAGTTTGTAGCGCCTGCGCTCGATAATAACTCGCTTTTAGCAAGTAGCCTTCTGCTACCGAACAGCACCCTGCTGGAGGGGCCGTTTACCAGTCTTTCGTTACGGCTATCTCACTCGCTTCAAAGCTATTTGATGGGCGAAATCCTGATGAATACAAATAGTCGGGATGCCCTTTCTGAGTTGGTTTTGAACGGAGTGTACCGTGGGCAGGCGGGGGTCATCTGGGATCCGTTACCGGGCTTGCACCTAAGTGCGGGGTTTGAGAGCATTTTTTACGATCTCTCTTCCGCTTCCGGCCTAGGTGGGCGTTCTCTCTCCTCGCAACAGTTTATCACGTTGGGAGCCGGTTTAAACCTCACCCGCAATGCCATGTTGCAGCTGCTTTATCAATACGGGAACAGCTCCTCTCCTCTGTTAGACACCTCGCGCTCTACAGGCAACTCTGTGTTCACCACCCAGTTGGCCATCCATTTCTAAGACGGTCTTGTAAAGCCGTGCTATCGTCCGGCAGGAAGTGGTCGGCTTAGGTCAAGAGGGTGTCCCTCTTGGGCGACCTCGAGGTCTGGGTTCCTTCTTGCCTCCTCGAGCAGGGCTTGGCTTATTTCAAGGTTTTGCAGATCGGCCGTGTTTCGGATGCGCGCAAGGCGAACTTTTGTCCGGTCGCCTCGGCCACAGGTAGCGATGCCGGTACGCACGCAATCTTCCGGGGTAGGCAGGATAAGGGGCAATCGGGCACGTTGGGTACCACCTTCGCCGCTGGTTCGCATATTGATGTAGGAGGCAACGAAATCGATCTTTTTGGCAAGACGTTCCGTGATCATATCGGCGAGACCAAAGGCTGCAGCGTTTCCATGAGAGGCGTCGGTTAGGTCAAAAACGGCGATGAGGCGGATGTTGGGGCCGTCCCATTCCGATTCGGGGATGGAGGGCATAACGGCACGGCCGATGACATGCGTATCCATACAGGAGCCGCTGATGTTTTTTCCCATCTCATCCACCAAGAGGAGGTCCAGAGAGCTAAAGGGCAGGTGGGGCATGAGCTTGCGGCTCTTTTCGAGGAGCGCCTGTTCGGGCGCTCGCCCAATGACATGAGAGGGGAGCGGATGGATTTCGCTGGTGTGCCCCAAGGAGTTCTCGATGAGCGCGATGCCGCCTAAAACGGGAAGGTGTGCGGCCATGTAGCGGGCTACGTGGGGCATGAGGTCCCGAAGGCCCGCGGCTCCATAGTGATGGATACGTTCGGCGCCCTGTTGTTTGCCAAGCCCGATGGCCAGCATTTTTGCGATACCGCTTTCGATGGGGCCGGTAAAATCGGTGTGCGGTTTGATGCGGTTGATCAGCAAAATCGCATCGGCCTGGAGGGCGTTGCGGTCACAGACAACGGGGAAGCCTTTATAGCCTTCGGCCTCTTCCGTGAGTTCTCCGATGGGAGAGACCTCCATGGTAGCTTTAATTTCGGCACCAACGTTTTCCGGGGTGATTCCGTAGCTAAGGAGCACCTCCGTTTGTCCTTGAGCGGTTGCTCCTCCATGACTGCCCATGGCGGGCACGATGAAGGGGCAATATCCGTGCGCTTTCAGCACGCCGACGACCGTGCGGACGATGAGGGCGAGATTGGCAATACCACGGCTGCCAACGCCGACGGCAACCGAGGCGCGGCGAGGCAGCGACCGAGATGCAAGCAGGGTCTCGAGGGCTTCACGGGTGCGGTGTTCAATCTGCTCTTGGGAGAGGGCTGGAGTGCGTTCTATTTGGCGCACTCTCCAGACGGTAGGCAGAGGCACTTCAGGGAAGGTGAACAGATGGCTAGGCAGTTCTATCTGCATGGGCGGCTCCTTGGGCACAAGTTAGCATGTTATAATAATACCAGCTTCAACATGGGGCGATGAGAAAATCCTCAGTCATAATGGGGAAACCGATTGTAAAGTCCTAGCGGAGGAATCGGATGCAAAGCCCGACAGTGACTGTCAAGTAGGTTTATATGCTTTCCTAAAGCACGAATACACAGGCAAAACGCATGAAAAATAAACTGAACAGAAAATAGATCACATAGATGCAATCTCTTCTATAAACAGAGAATTCAAAGAGTAGGAGCAATTGGATAGTATCTCTTACTGGCTGATTGACAACCGATAAAATTTCTATTATTATAGATAAGCACTGTGCTTATATGCTTACAAACTTTTAGACGAGAAGCGAGGAGAAATCACCATGATAACAGGTCTTAGGTACATCTGTGCATACAGTCTCTTTGCAGTAGTAGTTTTTCTCGGAGTGCCACAGAAGGCTCTAGCTGGACATTGGCATATAACAGTTGTATATGATGGTATCGTATATGGTGATGCAGAAGTCGGTAATGCTCCGTGGGATCAGTCATCAGTACAGATTAACTCCGTTACTTTTCATGGGCCTTTTTCGATTAACTTATCACAGCTGTTGCCGGTGACCTCTATTGATGGGAACACAGCTCAAATTCAACTGCAGATTTCTCATAGTTCTTAGACTGTGCCAAACGGTGATTCTTTTGCTTGGTCTTGCAGTGCAGATCGATATGCTCCTAATCCTGGTTCTCCTGTTATACTTACAGTCTATTGGGAATGGATGCCCGATTATCAGGGTGATCCTTCCCTGCCTCCGAGTGGCAATATCTCTTGGAACCGATCAATTGATATTAAAGACACTGTGGGCGATCAGGTCTATGCTTTTCCTTACATTGGGAATTCTGGTACAGCGACTTCCATTTTGGGAACCCAATGGAATCTGCTCCTGCCTGGAGATACACCCCAGTGTAGGCATGCGACTTTGCAGCAGCCAATACCTTCTGAACCCGAATTAAGGGATGAACCTCCCTATCTTTCATTCAGTTATTCAGGTCCACCACCCGGTGGTTTTCAGTATAACTATGATTGGCCGATATCCGATGCGGCTACCTACTCCACATCGGCCGGCAGTGCTGGGGAATTAGTCTTTACTCTCTCATGGGATCTGCGGGATGATGCCATCGTGAGTGGACAAGGTTTAGGCTCTGGATCAGGAGCTATTGCCCAGACAGTATTGACCTACAATATTGTTATCAATCTACCATAAATTCTGCAGTTGCGTTTATACATTAGTTGAGTACATACATGAGGATATGAAACTGATTAGTTCAGTTCTGGAAACGAGGTGATAGACAACATAGGCTTGTGGCTGCCCTCTTCTTTTCTTGTTGTATACTTATGCTTAGAACGTAGGAAAGGAAAGAGGTAGCAGAAGATGCAAGCCCATGTTTTGCGACGGGCCTATATCGAGTTTTTTAAAGAGCGGGGGCATCTGCATTTGCCAGGAGCGCCGCTGATTCCCATAGATGTGCTCGGCCATCTTGACGAGTCGACCCTCTTTACCGGTTCGGGAATGCAGCAGTTTAAACCCTATTTCGCCGGGGTTGCCACCCCGCCCTCACGACGCATTACAACGGTTCAGAAATGTGTGCGCACCGGCGACATTGATAGCGTAGGAGACTACTCGCATTGTACCTTCTTTGAGATGCTAGGCAACTTTAGCTTTGGCGACTACTTTAAATCCGAAGTCATTCCGTGGACGTGGGAGTTCTTAACCCAGGTGGTCGGGCTTGAGCCTGAACGCCTTTGCGCAACAGTTTACAAGGACGATGAGGAATCCTATGCCATTTGGCACGAAAAGATAGGCCTGTCTGAAGATCGCATCCATCGCCTCGATGAAGACAAGAACTTTTGGCCTGCCAACGTTCTTAGCGAAGGCCCAGATGGGCCTTGCGGCCCCTGTTCGGAGGTCTACTATCGCCTTGTGCCGGTAGAAGAGCTAACCTCCGACCCCCAGCTGACGCCGACGCAGCGCTTTCTGAAAGATGAGGCGGAAGGGCGGTGGCTAGAGATTTGGAATAATGTGTTTACCCAGTACAACCGCAGCACAGACACGGATGGCAAGCCGATTTTAACACCCCTTCCACAAAAAAACAACGACACGGGCGCCGGCCTTGATCGCATCGCATATATCGCACAGGGGAAACGCAGTGTGTTCGAGACCGATCTGTTCGGCCCTACACTGGAGGCTATCGAGAAATTAGCCAGATTGCGATATGAGGGCAGCATGTCGCCCACCGATTTCGCTTTTCGGGTGGTTGCCGAACATACGCGTTGCATGGTTTTCTGCATCGCCGATGGCATTTTGCCCTCCAATGAGGGACGCGGGTATGTGCTGCGCTACATTATGCGGCGTGCCGTGCGTTACGGCAAAATGGCCTTAGGATTCGACGCACCCTTCCTCCATGAGGTAGCCCCTCATGTGATCGCGCAGATGCGCGATTTCTATCCGGAGCTTGAGGAGCGACGTGCCCTAATTCTCCAAACGATACGGACGGAGGAGGAGCAGTTCCGCCGCACTCTCGATAGAGGCATGCGCATTCTGACAGAGATGTTGCACTCGGTGGAGGTTCAGGCGACGAAACGTCTCCCCGGCCACGATGTGTTTCGCCTTTACGATACCTACGGCTTTCCTCTAAGGCTTACCCAGGAGCTGGCGGCAGAGGCGGGCGTGGAGGTTGATTTGGAGGGTTTTGAGGCGGAGTTGGAGACACAGCGTGTGCGCTCACAGCAGTCGAGCAAAATGGATAGAGAGGTCTTTTCGGCCTCTGTGCTAAAGGGCGTCATCGGCTCCGATCTGCCTCCGACGGAGTTTCTCGGTTATCATACACTGCAAGCGGTGGCGAAGGTGTTGGCCATCTATGTAGGAGAGCAGCCCGTGGAGTTTGCACGAGCCGGCGAGCAGGTGACAGTTGTGCTCGACCGGACTCCGTTCTACGCAGAGGCGGGCGGACAGGTTGGTGACACAGGCACATTGGTGGCACCGCAGGGAGAGACCACATGCGCGCTGCGAGCCGAGGTGTGCGATACCCAGAAAAATCCATTAGGTGTCTATCTCCACTCTGTAATAGTGCAGGAAGGGGAGTTGCGAGTAGGGCAGGAGGTTCATGCGACGGTTGACCGAATGCGCCGGCTCGACATCATGCGAAATCATACGGCGACCCATCTTTTGCAGGCGGCCCTCCGGCAGGTGCTTGGTACCCATGTATATCAAAAAGGCTCTTTAGTAGCACCGGACCGGCTGCGCTTCGACTTTACCCACACCGCTCCAATGACTCCCGATGAGTTGAGACAGGTAGAAGAGCTGGTGAATGCCGAAATTCTTAACGATGTGGAGCTAGAGGTTCACTGGGATGTGCCCCTTGAGGAGGCCAAGGCGAGAGGTGCTATGGCTCTTTTTGGAGAGAAGTATGGGGATCGCGTGCGTGTGATTGAGATTCCGGGGTTTAGCCTTGAACTTTGCGGCGGAACGCATCTACAGCGAACGAGCCAAGTGGGGCTTTTCCGGATTGTTTCCGAAACCGGCATCGCTTCGGGAGTAAGACGCATTGAGGCGGTAACCGGCCGGGCGGCTTGGGAGTATACCCTGCGACGCGAACAGACGATCGAGCAACTGACGACGTTGCTGCGAACCCGCGTGGAGGAGCTGCCGGCAGCGGTAGAGCGTCTTATGAGGGAGAAGGAGGACTTGGAGAAGCGCAATCGTCAGTTGCTGGTGGAGCACTCTGTTGCGCGTCTCGATACGTTGGAACCGACGCTGGTGGATGGAATCCCCGTGTTGGCCACCTCGTTGGAGGGAGTAGATGCCAAAACGTTGGGCGACTTAGTGGAGCGGATCGCCAAGCGTTTGAAGACGGCGATCGTTGTGCTGGGGACTGTAGTGGAAGGGAAGGGACTGGTTGCTGCCAAAGTTACAACCGATCTGGTTCAGCAGGGCTATCATGCAGGGAACTTGGTGCGAGAGGTTGCTAAGATCATGGGCGGTGGTGGCGGAGGAAGGGCCGATTTTGCCACGGCCGGCGGCCGGGATCCTTCCAAGCTTTCTGAAGCGTTGATGGCCGTGCCGGAGCTGGTGAGGGCGCAGAAAACGCAGAAGCCTTAGCTCGTGCTGAGTTAGAGATAGGCCCCCTCGCAATGCTGGCGAGGGGGCAAGCGTAAGTGTGCGAATTTCTGCCTAATCCCACGGATCGAGACCAAGCAGTTTACGCCCGAGAGGGGTGAGTTCGGCCGTTTTTTGGTACTTTTGCTCTATCTCGCGAGGGTCGCCTGGAAAGACGCTGTTACCAGGTGGGAGGCGGTTCTTCCAGCAGTGTATGCGATGTTGGCGCTGCTCCTCGGTGAGTCGCTCTGCGGGAAACATCGAGATATATTGGGAGAAACGGGGGCGGTTCGATACGTTATGCCCGTTGCCATGGGCGAGGGTGTTGATCCAGATGATGAGGTCACCGGCTTTTGCGGGGATGGGCACCACCTTTTTGCCTGGTGGGAGGGCGTTGAGATCGGGGACGCGAGGGTTCCTATCCGGTGGTTGCGTGGCGATCCACTCTTCAAGTCCTTTATGGAAGCCGGGGATACACTGAAAACCTCCCATATCTTCTGTTGTGTCGGTGAGGCACAGAACGCCTTGGACTGCGAAGGGAAGGGGTAGTTTAGAGGTATCTACATCCCAATGGATAAAGCCCTTGTGATCGTATTCCGGATGGTTGGGATGACGGGGCGGCTTCATATTCACACGATCTATGGTGACGCAGAGTTTCGGGGTGCCGAAGATTTCGGAGAAGGCCTGGTGGACACGAGGATATTGACGGGTATCCCACAGAGCTTGATGCTGGTACATTTCGATCATACCGCCAGGTTTTAGGGGTGGGCGATACCAGTCCTCGGGGTTATTGGGGTCCATACCGAGGAACTCGAAGATGGCGTTGACCACAGCATTACACAGCTCCACAGGCACGACATTTCGGGCAATGACGTAGCCGTTCTCCTCAAAGAACGCCAAGTCTTCTGGGGTGAACACGCTCATAAAGGAAACTCCTCGATTCAAGATTTGGGTGTAGTGGCAATTTCGGTTTACTCCCTTAGAATCTACAATTGGCCATCCGGTGAGAGTTTCCCTGCCAACAGAAAAAAAGCGCCCGGCTTCGCCATTGAAGCCGGGCAGCACCGCAAGTGGCATCCGCGCACCTGGGTACACTTCAATTGAGGACGAGAAAGAAGGATACCTTCGTTTATAGTATATCATAGGAGTGTTTGTTGTGTCAAGTGA
>NZ_DATGKU010000188.1:0-1942 GCF_035294505.1 Chthonomonas sp.
CCATGCGTCTCCATGCAGTTGTGAAGCGCGGCCTGCGTCTTAAAACTCTCCTCAACGATCACATCCGCCTCCGCGAAGCCCTTCTCCAAGTCTCCCCTCTCATAGAGCTTTGGCCCAACAACCCTATCCTTCGAGGACTCTAAGCCCATTATCTCCTCTGGGTCAACTAGGGGTTTGAGCGGCTCGTAATCCACTCGTATTAGCTCCAGTGCGTCCTCGGCCACGGATTCATCCTGCGCGAGCACCAACGCCACCACATCACCCTGGTAGGTAACCTCCCGCTTGAAAACCTCCTCAGCTCCTTTAAAGCCCAGTGTGGGCGCGTTCTCGTAGGTGTACACTCCTAGGACACCTGGTAGCCTCTCCGCTTCTGACGCATCTATGTGGATGATCTTAGCGTGTGCGTACGGTGAGCGTAGGAATTTGCCGTAAACCGTTCCTGGGAGGTATACGTCGTGGGTGTACTTGGCGGCGCCCGTGACCTTGGCGGCGCCATCCACTCTTGGGTGCGGTCTTCCAACGACCTTCAGCCCGCTCCTCGGCGACCAGCTCTCGAGTGGTTCGCCTTCGACGACCGTGTACTCATCCCTGAACCTACCCTCAAACTCCACCCTTGTCTTTACTACTTTAACCATTCCTCTTCACCTCTTTTGAGGCGTCAAGCACGGCCTTGATTATCTTCGGGTAAGCCCCACACCTGCAAATGTTACCAGACATGTAATACTTCACCTCCTCGACGCTCGGGTTGGGTATGGTGTCTAGAAGGAATTTCGCGGACATCACCTGTCCAGGTGTGCAGAAACCGCACTGGAGTGCGTCGTTACGTATAAAGGCCTCCTGAAGAGGGTCGAGTCCCCCTCGGCCGAGGCCCTCAACGGTCACAATATCCATACCCTCGACTGACACGGCTAGTGTGAGGCACGAGAGACGCGACTTACCATCCACTAGTACCGTGCACGCACCGCAGCTACCCATGTCGCACCCCTTCTTAGCACCCGTCAAACCCAGCTGTTTGCGTAACACGTCAAGAAGGCTCTCCCTGGGCTCAACTGTAACCGTATGGTTCAGGCCGTTAACCCTGAGCGTTATTCTCATCAGATTGACCAAAAAGATCGCCCACAAACCTACCACGGCGGCTGAAATAAGTGTTTTCACGTAACGTGGGTCATCCCAACCGGGGAACAAAAACTCATTCTTGGCGTCCGTTGTTAGCGAACACAGATTTTTTGACCCATGAAAGGGGCGGGGTCCCATACACCATAGCACCGTCACTTCCGCCTTTCCATAACCAACCTTAGAGTGTGTTTGGGTGTTTGAGTGTAGCTTCGCCAGAGGTAAAAACAAGGGGGTAGGGATGTGTGTCGCCAACCGGTATCTCTAGTGCTTGGTGTTGAGCTCGACCCAACGCTTCACCGAACCTACATTGCTGACGGGGGAGTGGTGGCTCACTGGGTGTATTTGTTGGTCTATGTCTGAGTATTGACTAGTTGAGGTATGCGGCTAGCACGCTAACTCCAGTGTAGGGTGTGTCGTGGTTTAATATTTTTGGTCTGAATTCGTCTCCGCAGAAGCCGGCCGCCGCCATCAGTGGTCCAAGCCCGCCTTCGGGGTCGCTCCTCGTGTACGCATCACCGGCAAGCCTCTTTATCTCGAGTATGCTTTGAGGCGTGTTCTCAAGTGTGTGGATGAGTATTCGGTCGAACTCGTAGAGTGGGTCTTCGGGGTTGGGTTTTGAGCCGAATTCGAACAGGTCCAGTCTGTGTGTGGGTGAACCTGAGGCTATGAATAGTGTTCTGAGGCCAAGTGAGTCCGCCGCCGTCCTTATGGCTTTACCGAAGGCGTAGTCCTGCTCGTGGGCGTATGGATCTGTGGATACAGCCATCATCTTATTTTTGACATCACCCCACATTATGAGTAGTGGAACCCATGCGCCGTGGTCGAG
>NZ_DATGKU010000189.1:0-18117 GCF_035294505.1 Chthonomonas sp.
AGCACCGCAAAATCGGGGCTTGTGATCGTAAGATGATGAAACCCGCCTTTGGGCAGCGAATCGGGTGGTAACGCGATATCGAAGGTGCAGGTTACTCGATTATGACGGCTTGGGGTGCGAGTATAGAAATAGAATTCGTTGGCGTTGAAGTCCTTTCTTGCCAGAGGAACGTAACGCGCGACGGCATAGTGTGCCGACCCTCTGCCTAGGTCCCAGAACTTAAAAGGATGGCAGTCGCCCTCGATGCGCCAGTGCAGATTTTTTGGGGTGAGATGGTCTGCTGCAATGGAGGCCTTTATCCGTTGCCCAACCATGAACTCTGTGCCGGAGGGTGTTTCTGCACCGCCTTCCAGATTCATCTGAATGGGGGTGGCGAAGGCCTGAAAGACAATTTGTATGAAGCCTCCTCCCTCGAGATTCGTTTTCTCGCCAGGCAAAACGATTTTTGGGGAGACAGATAAAGAGAAATGCGCCGCGGGATGAGCGATCAGCAAGCAGTTGGCCCCGCCCATACTGTAGCTTGCATTCTGAGGTCCTTGTCTGGTCATTTCCAATGGCAAACCTAACCCACTGTTGATGGTGAGTTTAAGAGGTTGCGTCTTCCAATTGACATAGCCGAGAAGGTAAAATCGCCGGTTCACGACAATATAGGATGGTGGTGGCTCTTGATGATCGGGAACCCAAGTGAATGTGGCCGTAAGCGGCCCATCAAGCTCCGAAAAGACAAAATTAAGAGATCCGGCTTTAAAGATGGCATACGTCATCTGACCGTTGTAGCTGGGGATAGTGCTGCCGTCATCGCTTGCCGGAATAAAACTTAACTGGGTCTGCATAGGGGTGAGATGAATCTTTTTGCTGTTTTTATTGATGATGGTAGTCACTATTTGGCCGCCACTATAGGACACGACGTAGTGCCCTGCTGACGCCGTCTGAATGCCCACATAGAGACAAAGCAGCAGAATTTGCGAAATAAGCAAGGCAGTTTTTCGCAAAGCGATCGCTTCGTTGTGCATCCGGGTTCTAAACCCTCTCCAACAAGGCAGCATGGCCGTTTCTCCTCGTGTAGGAATCTTGCCTTTTAGACGTTTTATAGGGAGATCGCGTTATATTTTTAACAGCTTTCGGGGCTTTGAGTTTCAAAAGAGAGGCGGTCGTGGTCTTGCCTATTTCTAGAAGACCACGACCGAAAAAAGGGGCTATTTGGAGGCGGCAGGAGCCGTCTCTTCAAGAATAGGTTGGAGAGCGGCGGCGATGCCGGCCTCTCCGGTGCCTAGGTCTACGTTCTTAAATAGCCACCACTGCTCCGTGTGGGTAATGGTGCCGCCCGGCGGCACGGTCTCCAATGGGCCGAGGGTCTCCAGCTCGAGAAAGATGTTGTTGGTGAAGCTTTCGACGTTGCAGCCGAAGTCGGGGTAGGTTTGGTCATCGTGGTAGTTAAAGCGTTTTAGGAAAAGGACACCGTGGCGGAAATAGGCCGCCCAACCCTGGTGGTCACCGATGCCGAACTTCTGGGGTTCGGAGCGGTTGGGGTCTTGCGTCAGCGTAATGAACTGCTTGCCCCACATCCAACGCGGGTCCGACATATCGGTATATTTCCAAAGGGTGAGAGGGCGCGCCGGGCTGATGTCGGCATCGTGGGAGACATAGGGTTCCTGCGGAAAAATCGCCTTGCCGTCCGTGTTCATGGCCGACATGGCCCAACAGGCCATCTGAACCGGGAAAAGCCCTTTGTTGGTAAGGCGATGCACCACGGTCACGTGGCTGCCTTGCGGGTCGAGGGTGACCCATATCTCTTTTTGGATGTTGGTTATCTCTTCTACCGGCTCGATGAGTTTTACGGTGTTCCCATCAATCTCAACTTGGATAGGGGCGTTATCGGGCACGTAAGATCGGGGAATGGCCTCTGGGGAGTGCCACAGACGATGACCACCCCGAATGTACCAATCGCCCAGAGAGGTTTTTAAGGTGACGCCGGGGATCGTGGCGAAGATATTGCCATCATCTCCACTGCCTACGAAAGCGTAGCGCATAATGCGCGGGCCGTAGTCGGTAGGCAGAATCAGCTCGACGGTTCCGTTGCTCATGCGAATGTTGTGCGGGGTACCGAGATAGGGCACATCGCGCTCGATCTTCACCTGGGCTTCTGCAGCACTGCCCGCACCAATGACGAACAGAGCCAGCAGGAGCCAAGCGCTCGATGGAATGTGAAACGTCATGCAGGGGCCTCCAAAATGTAGAGTGAAGCGTTCTTCTATTTCTTGATCTCCCCTGCCGATTCCTGCTTTTTTGGGAAAGAATAACGTTTGGTCTTCTCATGTTGCCCCTCCATCGAGATAGCCGTGCGGCCGAGCACTTTTCGTGACGTGCAAAGTTGCGGTAAAATAGCGCATAGCGTGGGGCACGGTTCCCTCGGCTCTTGATAAAAAGGAAGCTATTTTTTATGCGCACGGCTCGAACGGCAGATAGATCGGAGGGTGCAAAACGGAAGCCTATCTTCAGCCCCACGCGCATAGCGACCTATTTAGAGTGCGCCGTAAAGTATCGCTACATCTATCTTGATCGCATCGGTAGGTTTTACCAACGTCCTCGTGCCTCCTACAGCTTCGGCACCACGCTGCACCTTGTATTGCGCCAGTTTCACGAGCAGGGCGCCTCGCTCACCTCCGAAGAGCTGGTGCAATCGCTACGGCAAAACTGGGTGCAGGCCGGCTATACCGACGCCACAGAGGAGGCTGAGCATCTGGCGATGGGCGAACAGATTGTGGCCGCTTATCGGCAGGAGATAACGCAGCGCGGTGAAACCCGTGAGCTTTTTGCTACCGAAAAGACGCTCTCCTACGATATGGGACGCTATATTCTTCAGGGACGCGTAGACCGCATTGACCGTCATCCGGATGGAACGTTAGAGATCATTGACTATAAAAGCGGCCTTACCACGATCACCCCAGAGGATGTGGCTTCTAGCCTTGCGATGTGCTGCTATCAGTTGTTGGTAAAGCGGCTTTACCCTGAAGCTCCGGTTTGCGCCACCATCTATTGCCTTCGTTCTGGAGAAGCGGCCACCGTGGCCCTTAGCGACGAAGCGCTTGAAGAGTTTACTAAAGACCTCGACCGAATCGTAGAACAGATATTGCAGACCGATTTCACGGAGGTTTACCCAAAGCGTATGCCGCTTTGCGAAACGTGCGACTTTCTCTCTCTCTGCACGCGGTTTTGGCAGCAGCAACAGCAAGAGACTGCCCTGGCAGATGAACCTTTTCCTACGAACACGGAGTCGGAGTAAGTAAGAATGCAGGGGAAAGAGAGGCGCGGGCGTATTACGGTGCCGGAACTGCGCGCTCGGAAAGCGCAGAAGGAGAAGATCGTGATGGTTACGGCCTACGACTATCCTTCCGCCTTGTTGGCCGAGCGCGCCGAGGTGGATGTGGTGCTGGTAGGCGATTCGGTGGGAATGACGGTGCTCGGCTTCTCCGATGTCCTCCCCGTCACTTTAGAGATGATGCTACACCATGTTCAGGCTGTTCGGCGCGGCCTACATCGGGCGCTATTGCTTGCCGATATGCCGTTTGGTTCGTATCAAATAGGGGAGGAGGAGGCCATGCGAAGTGCCATTCGCCTGCTGAAGGAGGGCGGAGCGCAGGCCGTCAAGCTTGAGGGGGGCACTTTGGTTGCAGGGTTAGTGAAGAAATTAACGGGCGCCGGCATCCCGGTGATGGGGCATATCGGCCTAACACCGCAGTCCGTGCATCTGTTGGGAGGGCATCGGCTGCAGGGGCGTGAGCCGGAGGCACCGGAGAGGATGGTGGCGGATGCCAAAGCCTTAGAGGAGGCGGGTGCCTTTGGGGTGGTACTGGAGATGATTCCGGCGGACCTGGCGGCTCGGATCACCGAGTCGATCTCGATACCCACCATAGGAATTGGAGCCGGCCCCGCCTGCGACGGGCAGGTGCTGGTTTGGCACGACCTCCTGGCCATTCCGCCGGGGCGTCCCTTCCACCATGTTAAGCAGTACGCCCAGATTGGAGAGCAGATAGAGAGCGCTTTGCGCAGTTACGCCGAAGAGGTTCGCAAAGGAATTTTTCCTTCAAAGGAGCAGAGTTTATAAAGATGCGCTTGTTTCATCAAATTGCCGAGTTACGCACCTATTTACATAGCTTGCGACAAGAAGAAAAATCGGTTGGATTTGTGCCCACCATGGGAGCGCTGCATGAAGGGCATCTCTCCCTCTTCCGGCGGGCAAAGGCCGACTGCGATATCGCTGTCGCCTCCATCTTCGTGAACCCCACGCAGTTCGGCCCAAACGAGGACTACCAATCCTACCCGCGCACCCTACAGCAAGACCTTCAACTGGCCACCACCGTGGGGCTAGATGCCGTGTTTGCGCCCGGTGTCGAAGAGATGTATCCGGCAGGTTTTCAGACGAAAGTGGAGGTCGAAAACCTCAGCCGTCCCCTGGAAGGAAAACATCGCCCCGGCCACTTCGTCGGCGTGGCCACCGTGGTGACGAAGCTGCTGAATATCGTGCAGCCCGACCGCGCCTATTTCGGGCAGAAAGACTATCAGCAGGCGGTTATCATAGAACGCATGGTTCGCGACCTGAACATCCCCACGGAGATCGTGGTGCTGCCCACAGTGCGTGAACCCGATGGCCTCGCCCTTTCCTCTCGCAACGCCTATCTCTCGCCGGAGGAGCGCCAAAAGGCGACGATCCTGTTCCGCGCTCTGCTGCTTGCCCAGCAAGCCCTCTGCAGCGGGGAACGAAACGCCGACAAGATTCGGAAAGAGATGGAGGCCTTCCTGGCGCAGGAGCCTGCGGCTCAGGTGGACTATGCGGCCGTCGTTCACCCGGAAACTTTGGAGCCTCTCAAAACCATTGGGGATCAAGACGCCGTGTTGGTGGCCTTGGCCGTGCGAATCGGCACCACGCGCCTTATTGATAATATGCTGCTTACCGCTCAGGGAGCCTCTATCACCCCTATGCAGTTGCGACGTGGTGAGAAAAGCTGAGCTGCTCGCGCTCTACACTGCGTTAAGCAGTTCCTCTTCAATATGCTGCCGCAGCCTATCTCGCACCAGGCGATATAGGTTGCGCTGCTCCTCTTCGGAGCCGGTGGCTCGCGAGGGGTCGGGCAATGACCAGTGCAGGCGGCGTTTGGCGTTTGGAAAGCGGGGGCAGGCCTCCGCTGCCGCATCGCAGACGGTGATCACCCAATCGAACGTTTCCGATAGGTAGCGGTCGAGCGTCTTTGAGGTCTGCCCGGAGATGTCTATACCGATCTCTTTCATCACTTCGATGGCCAAGGGGCGCACGAGGGTTGCCTCGGTACCGGCGCTGTGGGCCTCGAAGCGCTCGCCTGCCAAGGCGCGTAGCAGCCCTTCGGCCATCTGCGAGCGTGCCGAGTTATGGGTACAAAGAAAGAGCACCTTTTGCTTCATCTGTCCTCCTCAGTAGAGACATTTTGATCTGCGAATAGGCGATTACAATTCAGTTCCCTGCAGGGGCTTGGAGCAGGATGCGTTGGGCTGTTCCCGAAATAGCGACGTTGAAAAAAGAGGGCTACCTGCACAAGTCCAAGCATAATAGGCACCTCAATAAGAGGGCCGATAACGGCTGTAAAAGCCTCGGGGGAGCCGATGCCAAAGAGCGATACGGCAACCGCTATGGCCAGCTCGAAGTTGTTGCTGGCTGCCGTAAATGCGATTGTGGTAGTTTGCGAATAGTCGGCACCGGCCCCCTTCCCCATTGCGAAGCTCACTAAAAACATGACCACAAAGTAGAGGAGCAGCGGAATCGCCACATGAAGCACGTCGCGGGGATCATGAAGAACGGCTTTTCCCTTAATGCTGAACATAATCCCTATCGTTCCAAGAAGAGCAATGAGAGTTATCGGTTGGATCCGGGGTAAAAACCGTTCGGCATACCACATAGAGCCGCGCTTGGAGATAAGAACAAGGCGTGTTAGAAGGGCAGCGATGAAGGGAACGCCTAAATAAAGAAAAACACTCGATGCGATCTCTCCTATTGAAACTCGAATACGGCTTGCTTTAATACAAAAGATCGGCGGCAGCAGGGTTAGAAAAAGCCAAGCGTAAAGGCTGTAGAACAGCACCTGGAACACGCTGTTGAAAGCAACTAGCCCCGCCGCGTACTCCGTATTCCCTTCGGCTAGCTCGTTCCAAACCAGCACCATCGCGATACACCGCGCCAAACCGATAAGCACCAGGCCTGCCAAAAAGTCGGGAGAGCCATGCAGAAAAAGGAGGGCCAGCAGGAACATCAACAGAGGCCCGATAACCCAGTTCTGCATGAGGGAAAGCACCAGTATTTTTCGGTTGCGAAAGACGGTAGGTAGCGCCTCGATGTTCACCTTGGCCAGGGGCGGATAGATCATGAGAATAAGGCCCGCAGCAATAGGCAGATTGGCTGTGCCCATCTGAAACCGGCCGAGCCACGTAGAAAAGGTGGGCCATAAAGCACCGAGGCCTAGTCCGGTAAGCATGGCAAGGCCGATCCACACCGTCAACCAGCGGTCACGCACGGAAAGCTGTTTTAAGGATGGTTTCCTTTCGTTCGTTATTGTTGTTCATATTATCGTTAATCGGCGATATACGATGAAAAGTGGATAAAAATTAGGGTAGCCTGGCCGCGAGCGTTCGGAACTCGGCCAACGTCTCTCGATTGAGCCAGTAGCAGGTACGAGGGCCTTCGATCTCCCCTTGAATCCAGCCGGCCTCTTTGAGAATTTTGAGGTGCTGGCTCACGGTAGACTGGGCAAGAGGGAGCTGTTTCACGATATCGCCACAGAAACAGGTGGGCACCGTCGCCAGAAACTGTAGGATTTGAAGACGTGCCGGGTGCCCCAACGCCTTGCACAACCGGGCAAAGCGCGTGCGTTGTTGTAACGCCTCTTCCGATGTGGCCATAGGAACTGAGTCGGCCTGACACTCCATCGCAACTCCCTCGTTTATCGTCATTCTACGATAAGTATACCCCCATTCTGACCCTTCACATCGTGTTGCTGCGAACACAATCCTCTATCCGTGCTATAATCAATTCAACGTAGAGGAATTTTCCATGGGAGCGGAGTACCGATATGGCTTTAACCCCGGAAGAGGTGCGGAAAGTAGCGCTTTTAGCCCGGCTTGAACTGACCGACGAAGAGGTTTTGCAACAAGCCCAAAACATCAATAATCTGTTGCAGCAGTTTGAAAAACTTCAACAGCTCGACCTAGAAGGGGTCGAGCCGACATCCCATTCCATTCCCGTCTACAACGTTTTACGCGCTGACCAGGTCACGCCATCGCTACCGCGTGAGGAGTTGTTGGCCAATGCCCCTGAGGCACGTGAGGGCTACTTTGTGGTTCCCCGCATTGTGGAGGACGCCTAGGCGATGTCGGAAAGGCACTTTTGGTCTGTGGCAGCCATGCGCACGGCTCTTGCCAAAGGCGAGATAAGCGCCCAGGAGTTAGCCACCCTGTTTCTGCAGCGCATCGAGGCCTTAGAGCCTCACCTTCAGGCCTATCTTACCGTGACTCCGGAGGAGGCCATCGCGCAAGCGAAGGC
Source organism: Chthonomonas sp. (assembly GCF_035294505.1). Taxonomy (NCBI): domain Bacteria; kingdom Bacillati; phylum Armatimonadota; class Chthonomonadia; order Chthonomonadales; family Chthonomonadaceae; genus Chthonomonas; species Chthonomonas sp. The sequence goes on from NZ_DATGKU010000189.1 coordinate 7,565, forward strand.
GGTAGACGAGAAACGCGCCCGTAAGGAGCCGCTCCATCCCCTAGCAGGTATTCCGATCGCGCTGAAGGATAATCTCTGCACGCGCGGCATTCGCACAACAGCCGCCTCGAAAATTCTTTACAATTTTGTGCCTCCCTATGATGCCACCGTGGTAGCCCATCTTCGTGAGAGCGGGATGGTCTTTTTAGGAAAAACGAATCTAGACGAGTTCGCCATGGGTTCCTCCACCGAAAACTCCGGTTTTCAGCCGACCCGCAATCCGTGGGACCTGGAGCGCGTGCCGGGCGGCTCTTCCGGTGGCTCGGCGGCTGCGGTGGCTGCTGCGGAAGCCCCGCTTGCTCTCGGCTCCGATACGGGTGGTTCCATCCGCCAGCCGGCAGCGCTCTGTGGCATTGTCGGCATGAAACCGACCTATGGGCGAGTCAGTCGCTACGGGCTTATCGCCTATGCCTCCTCGCTCGACCAGATAGGCCCCTTTGCGCGCACCGTGGCCGATTGTGCCCTTTTACTACAGGCCATTAGCGGCCATGACCCGCTCGATTCCACCTGTCTTAACTTAGAGGTTCCCGACTATGTTGGGGCGCTTACCGGGGAAATAAAGGGCTTGCGACTGGGCGTTCCGAAAGAGTACTTTGGGGCGGGAGTGCAGCCCGAAGTGGCCGCAGCGGTGAGGCAGGCCATTGAGGTGCTAGCCGGTTTAGGGGCGACTGTGGAGGAGTGCAGCCTGCCTACCACCGACTATGCCCTGGCCGCCTACTACATTATCGCGCCGGCGGAGTGCAGCAGCAACCTCGCACGTTTTGATGGGGTGCGCTATGGCCTGCGTTCCAAAGAGTGGGTCGGCCATATCGGCCTTACCGAGAAAACGCGCGATGAAGGGTTTGGCCCCGAAGTAAAGCAACGCATCGTGGTGGGAACCTACGCGCTCTCTGCAGGCTACTACGATGCTTACTATCGCCGCGCCCAACAGACTCGAACCCTCATTCGGCGCGATTTCGACCGTGCCTTCGAGCGTTTTGATGCGCTCGTTACGCCTACCTCCCCTACCCCCGCTTTCCGCATAGGGGAGAAGGCAGACCCGCTGGAGATGAAGCTGGCCGACGTGTGTACTATTCCGGTAAATATGGCGGGCCTTCCCGGTCTGTCGGTGCCATGCGGTTTCGTAAACGGGTTGCCGGTGGGTCTGCAGCTTATCGGCAAGCCTTTTGACGAAACCACCCTTCTGCGCATCGCTCATGCCTACGAACAGGCCACCGATTGGCATCGGCACCATCCAAAAATCTTAGAGAGTTAGCGCGATAGAAGCACCTCAGGCCTTCTGTTTCTGGTTTTGTGCTAAGAAAAGACGAGGCATTCGTTGAAACCGACTAGGATGGAGGCTCGTAAGCAGAGCTATACGATGACCTCCGCCACCGAGGTTCGGCAATGGATGAAGAAGCGCTTGCCGAAGCTTTGCAAAAGTACCTTTCAGATGAACCGGAGATTAGCCAGGAGGGGCTGCGGCTGCTCAGCACGCTCACCCCATCTCCTGCAGCGGTGCTGCAAGACTATATCCACCACAAGCTTTTTGAGCTGCGCTTCGAGCGCTATTTGGGTAGATGCAACCGACTTCGGAAGGGAGTGTATGCAACGCTTTGGTGCGCCACCTTCAGCACCCTTCTCTCTTACGGCGTCTATTTCTTTCGGGCGCTCACCCAGGAACAGAGCGTCGTGTCGTTGCCTATTACCCTAGGCGTTCTTTTTCTCCTTATGCTCTACATGATAGGGTTCGCCACATTGGATCGATGGTACATCCGTCGGATCAAGCGTTTTGTACAGAGAGAGGGAGGTACCGTCGTTGCTGCGCTCACCTATCTTGTATGCGAAACCTCGGAGGGCCTTGCCCCCCTTATTCAGAGGCTTCGCAAGGAGCATCGGTGGCATATTCGGCGGCTTGAGGAGTTTATCACCTTTTGTGAGGAGCCGCGCTTGGTGCACGATTTCCTTCGTGCCCGAAGCATCAAAGGGTTAAGCCGCATCAACCGACGTTTCCTCTTACGAGAGTACTACTCCAATCCCGAAATCTACGCCCTGCTAAACCCTTCTGCCTTCGGCGCCGACCCTACCGCTCTGTGGAGAAATAGCCGTACCCTTTCTAAGGCGAAATCGGGGAAAACAGGCGAGCTTGAGCGTTTTCGAAAGCTGATGCGCACCTACCGCACACGAAATCTGAGAACGATATTTGTTGTTCTTGCATATATCTTTTCTTTACCAATAGCTACTTTTGTACTACCGCTTATTATATTGTATGTCATTGATAGACTATTATCACTATTGCATCTAACATCCTATGTAGGCAAATATGAGGGCTTCTTCATCATCGCGGCCGTTGGCATGGGTATTTTAGTGGCCTCGTGTCTTATTGTACCTGTTATGCGTTGCATCGAAAACTATAAACAGCTCTTTGCACAGCTTGTGGAATCGAGTGAGAGGCTGGGGCAGCGCGAGTTCCTCGAAGCGCTGCCGGATATTTTAGGGCTTCTCATCCACTTCCCTCTCGCGTGGGCGCCGGAGAACAGGCGGAAACAGTATAACAGGTTGCTGGCGATCACGCACGATCGGCTTCTACGCCTGACCCCAGAGGAGCGCGTAGAGATGCCGAAAGCGGTTAAAGAGCAACTCTATCGGCTTCTCCCTGGATCGGAAAAAGAGGGCGGAGGCAACACAGCCCTTCTACGCATGGTTTTGCTGCCCGCGCTTGTGCACGGGATGGGCGTTTGTGGCGATCAGGATACGTTGGTGGTGCTTCGGCGGGCACGCCGGAAAACGGCAAATGCGGAGTTGCTCTCGCGTTTAGACGAGGCGATCGATCACCTTACCGCACTCTACCCGTCGCAGCTGCTTCGCCCCTCGGCGGCGCCCACCCCGCCGGATGCCGAAACGCTGTTACGTGCGGCCCATACCCATGATGCTTCCGAGGCCTTTTTGCTGCACGCGGTGGGGGAAGCAGAGGAAAAAGTCAATCCCTCTGCGGAAGCGGGGAAAGATGAAAATCCGGCGCACAAAAACGTTTAGGGAGCGCTCTCTTTCATCGTTTCCGGGGTTTCCGCAAACTCGGTCTCTTCCACGAGGAGCGGTTCTGAAGGGGGCGGGAGCGATCTGAGCGATTTTTTGGGAGTAAGCCCGCGCAGCTTATCCTTTGCGGCGACAAAGGCTTCCCGATAGAGCTGGCGGATTTGCGCAGCGCTCATACGGCGTCCGGTTTCATAATAGAACTGCATCGCCCGCCCTGCCGTAATCGTTCCGGCGTAGGCGATAGCGGCGCGCGAAACGAACCCAACAACCGGCACAAGGCCAACCAGTTCGCGGGCGATGGCGCGCCATCCAAAGGCGTTGCCGAGCAGAGGGGCCAGCTCGGCCAGGCGGCTTTGAAAATCCACCTCCAGCCCATAGATGGCTGCCAAACGCAGCGTCATCATCACCTGGTTTTTGGTGAGGACCACGATGTCGCTGAAGGCGGCTCCGGGAATGCCGATGGCCCCTAAGAGAGGCACCTGCTCCACAAGACCGGAGAGCATGGCGAACTCGGCGTTAACGAGAGCCGTTTGTTGCACAATCCGCCGGGCCACCATGGGGCGGAAGGCAGGGAAGCTGCGGGCTAGGGCGAGGGCTAGGTCGGGTTTGTCCTCGAGGATACGCTCCAGCGTTTTTTCCCAGCCGCCCAACTCCGGAACGCTATATATGGGAACCCCTTCGGGCGCGCCCTCGCGCGAGCCGGTGAGATCAATCACCAGATCGTGGTACTCCGGGTTGCGGGGAAAGCCGTCTTCCTCCTTAAACGAATCGTAGACGGAAAGCGCGGAGGTTCCGGGAAGCACACGAGGTGTGAGGGGCGGCACGGTCTCTTCGGTAAGGCCATAGAGCGCTTGAACAAGAGGCTCCCGCGTTTCAGCGGGGCCCACCAAGCCTAAGTTAAGAGGGCGTTGAGCCTCTCGGGCGATTTCGGCTGCGCTAACGCTTTTTACGATCTCCCAAAAGCCTTTAGGCCCCGGCAGTTTCACTCCTGCGCTTTCCACTTTAACTCCTTCGACTACTCAAAGAGGCTATCGGGCATGGGGATATTCACCCGGATGTCTCGATAGGCCGTTTCGCCAGCCAACGTGCCCTGATCATCGTCCACCTCTATTTCGGTGGGCATATACAACCCCGATGCTACCTCTCTAATGTTCTTATAGTACCAAATGGAGAGCAGTTTCCCCTCCTGGCTATACTCCTCACGCTTTAAAGTAACGCGCGTTCTGGGGTCTATCCAAACAAGCCGAAAGGAGGTATCGAGGCTTTTATCTCGATAGCTAATACGAAAGACGGCACAAGGAGTGCCTTTGAAGGGGCGAACCCCTTGAAAATCGGCCTCCGTGTAGGAGAGATAGTCGGGCGAGATAAGCCCCATATCCAGGAGGGTTTTGCGCTTTCCTGGGCTTTTGCCGAGGTCGCGCACGTCCTTAAAGCCGATGCTCAAGCGCACGATCTGGGTGGTTTCGTTAACGATGAAGACGCCCTTGCTGGCGCCAAAACGTCCATCCAGGCGAAACTTATCCGGCTCTTTATAGCGGACGAGCAGGTCTCCTCGGGCCTTTTGCATCCATTCGTAGATCAGCCCGAAATCTTTATTAATACGTCGGGCAGCTTCGGCGTTATAGCGTACGAGATGGATGTAGGCCTCGAAGTCTTGAAGGTTCTTCACGACGTAGCTTTGGATATTGGGGCTGATGGAGTCGGCAATGGCATCGGGCTGCCCAAACAAGGAAAAAGCCGTTAATCCCAGCGCCGAGGCCATAAACACTCTTCGGGCGGGGTTATATTCGAAAGGCACCTTCTTTCTTCTCCTTATCTCCACAAAATAGGGGAGGGTTTGTGTACCCTCCTACTATACGTCCAAAACGCACGCATTTTTCCCGTGTGACGTTCTTTACGCCTTTATGCCACCACCGCTTGTTCCTCTCGCAGAGCTGCGATGCGTTCGACATCCTCATCGCGGAAGGTAAACATATAGGCCACAGCGCAGATCAGCGTGGTGATGGCGGGCAAAATAAACACCGGTGGCCAGTTTGTTTGACCATGTACGGTGAAGTGCTCTTGTACCCAGCCGCTGAAGTAGCTACCGATGACGTTGCCTACACCCAAGGTGAAGAAGTTGATCATGTTTTGTGCGCTTGCCCGAATGTCGCGCGGGGCCACACGGTCTATATAGAGTTGTTGCACCACCATAACAAAGGCATAGCCGAAACCGTGCAGGCCCAACGAGGCCACCACGAGCCATACCGGTTTTTGAAGCGCAAAGATAAAATAGCGCAAAGGCCAGGCAAAACTGCCGATAAGTAGGCACCAACGCATGCCGAATTTTGGCAACCAGAGCGGCAGCAGCACGCCAAGGGCGATGACTTCGGTGGCCTGGCTAATGGACTTGGTGATGGGGATGAGGTTCCTCGGTATGTGAAGGCTGTCGAGGAAGGGGGCGGACAGGTTGTAAAAGAACATGAACTCGGTGGCGGCAAAGAAGGAGATGACGATGAAGACGGTGAAGCCGGGCACCTCGTGAAACAGGCGGAACGCCTCGCGGAAGGCCAGAGGGTCTACTTTTTTCTCCTTAACGGGCGGGGTGTTGGGAAGGATAAAGAAGCAGGTAAAGGCCATTACCAGGTTGAGGATGCCCGTAAGCATCATCTCGGCGATGGGGGTGCTGAGGTTTTCCGCATGATAATGGGTGAGTCTTGTATAGGCTAAATAGAGAAAGGCAGCCACAATCCACCCGATGGTGCCTGCCGTACGGATGATGGAGAACTCGCGTTCTCGTATCTTTTCGTTGTCCACGTAACGGGATACGTGGTGGAGGGTAATCGAGTTGGTGATGCCTAACGTGGGCGCGAAGAAGAGAGACCAGGCCAGCATGGAGGCATAGAGGCCGATGACAGAATGCTGGTGCGCCATGGTGAAGGCCGCAATGGCCGCAAGGATATGGGAAATTCCTAAAAATATCTGGCTGGGCATGAAGCGGTCGGCGATCTGCCCGCCGATGAAGGGCGTGATAACGCATCCAAGCCAGAAAGCGCCGAAAATCGCCCCTGTGCTTACAGGGCTAATGCCTCGATGTTGCAATGTATCGCTGATGATAGGCATCCACGCGCCCCAGGCGGCATACTCCCAAAACATCATGAGAATCAGGCGTAACCGCAAGAAAAACGGCATTGGGTTCTCCTTATTCCATATTTTTTCTCGAAGCTGCCCTATTATACACCGTTGCCTAAGCGACTTCCTGCAGGCCTCTGTGAGGGAGAGGTATACTTTAGCGTGGCGAATCCCCGTGAAATTTTGAGGAGGTACGACGATGCGAAATTGGATTACCCGCTGGGTGGTTAGTGCCTTAGCACTTTACATTCTTGTTCAGTTCTACCCAAGCATCCAGATCCATGCAAAGGGCACGGAGTATGTGGTAACCATCCTCTTGGTGTCGGTGATATTGGGGCTGTTTAACTCGTTGATTCGACCCATCATTCTCTTTTTTGCCTGGCCTATCAACTGCCTTACGTTTGGGCTATTTGGGTTTGCGTTGAATGTGGCCTGTTTTTGGATTCTTGGCACGGTGCTTCCCACTTTTCGTATCACCAGCCCAAAGGCCGCCCTGCTCGGCTTCATCGCGATGGGGCTGATTAGTGGGCTTCTTAACTTCTTTTTGAAGGATAGAGGCGAGCGCAGTTAAATATCAACCCTATGGAGGTAGAGTTCATGGCAGAGAACTGTGTGTTTTGTAGGATCGCCAATGGAAGCATTCCGGCGGAGAAGGTATACGAGAACGACGAGTTTGTAGCGTTTCGTGATCTCAATCCGCAGGCTCCGGTGCATGTGCTGCTGATACCTCGTCAACACTTTGCCACCTTGCTGGATGTGGAGGATACCGCTTTGCTTGGCAGGGCCTTGCGCTGCGTGCAGGAGGTGGCCAAGCAGTTGGGGCTTGCCGAGGATGGTTTTCGGGTGGTGGTGAACTGTCGAGAGAACGGCGGGCAGACGGTTTATCATCTCCATTGGCACATTCTCGGCGGCCGTTTCATGACATGGCCTCCCGGCTAAAGTTCTATTCGGGAGGTGCTAGCGCACGGCGATGCAGCGGTCTTGCAGATGAGGGGGGCGTCGGCACCCCATGTCACCTCGAAGCGAAGCTGAGAGGTCTTCCCGTTTCATTCTCACTAGGGGAAGGGCATCGGCTGCAGAGCCAGCGATACGACTGTCATTCCGAGCCGGAGACGAGATCAACAACTGTCATTCCGAGATCACCACCTGTCATTTCGAGCCGAAGGCGAGAAATCTCAAGTTTCACTTCGCACCAGTTCTGAGGGGTAGGGGCTGTAGAGGCTACTGGCTTCACGGTTCTAGAGCGAGTCAGCAAAGTGAGTTTATCTTGATCGCCCCCTATCCCATCCTTTCCCCCGATTCGGGAGAAAGGGGGCGGTCGTGGCTAGTTTCCGAAGGGAAGGTTATCACAGGAGACCACTAGTGAACTTACTGGTCTCCCCTCTCCCTGATAGGGGGAGGGGAGTGGGGGTGGGGGCTTGAAGAACTGGTGATACGACTGTCATTCCGAGTCGGAGACGAGATCAACAACTGTCATTCCGAGATCACCACCTGTCATTTCGAGCCGAAGGCGAGAAATCTTAAGTTTCACTTCGCACCAGTTCTGAGGGAAAGGGGTGGGCTGCAGAATGCCGACGCCCAAGCCCCCCTCTCATCCCCCCGCACGCGGGGGGAAGCTAGCCCTCCCTCCCCGTGTACGGGGAGGGTTGGGGAGGGGCTGGAGAAATTGCCAATTTCCCGGCTCTAGAGGCAGTTTGTAGAGCAAGTCCATCTTGCTCGCCCCCTATCCCCTCCTTTCTCCCTATTAGGGAGAAAGGGGGCGGTTGTGGCTAGTTTCCGAAGGAAAGATTATCAAAGGAAACCGCGCGTTGGCTTATTGGTCTCTCCTCTCCCCGATAGGGGCACTGGTGGGGATAAGCTGAGGCTCGCTTCATCGCAAATCGCATGGCCCTGTATAGCAAAAATTTCTTGGTGATTTGCCTCGATCTGTGCTATACTTTCTTCTGCAGAAGGGTAAGCGACGAAAAAAAACGAGTTCGGAGTGTTCAGAAGCCTGAGGGAGGAAGACGATGGAAGATCAGACACCGGAGTTTCGGGTGATAGACCGTCGTGCTTCAGCTGCGGCCGGCCGTGAGGAGGAGCCATCGTCTGCAGAAGCGTCATCATCCCAGCCAACAAACGATACCTCCGCTTCCAAGAGCGAGGAGGGGATGCCAAGTCCGGAGGTCTTGTTGCCTCTCGTCGCTTTACAAATGGAAGTAAAACAGCTAGCGTTGGCGCTGGTTGGCGTCTTCGATGCTCATGCGTGGCGTGCTTTGGGGCTTCATGCGAACCCTAAGACCGGCCAGATTGAGGAGAACCTGCCGGCGGCACAGCTTGCCATAGACTGTATGCAGTTTCTTGTGAGCAAGATGGAGAGCGATCTGCCGGAGCCGGAGTTGCGTGAACTGCGGCGTCGTTTAACCGATCTGCGGCTTAACTACGCTGCCCGTGCCAAATAAAGGTGTGTTCGAGGCCACATCTTCTACCCCTTTGAAACACCGTTGACACGCCCGCGTAACGATCTGTCTTTCCCTTCTATTTTGCGGGGGAGAGGTAGACTAAAGGCAGACACTGCCTCTTTCTATGCTCGAATGCAATTTTGTCTGATGGAGTTTTCTACATGACACACGCCGCTACTCGAGGCGCTCATCATGCGGGGGAACAGACCTTGCCACCAACGGTGGCCGTGCTGCTGGCTGCCGGAAAGTCTACCCGCATGCGGTCGCGTCTGCCCAAACCGTTGCATCCTCTTTGCGGCTTACCGGTTACCGCCCATGTAATTCGTGCCTGTTGGGAGGCCGGGGTCGAACGGATAGTGGTGGTGGTAGGGCATGAGGCGGAGCGGGTACGCGCAGGGCTGGAGGAGGCGATGCCGGAGGGGTGCTCGCTTGAGTTTGTGCATCAGGAGCGCCCTTTAGGTACCGGAGATGCGGTGCGGGCAGCACAAAGCCTGCTGGAGAGTTGGCCGCATACCGTGCTCGTACTGGCCGGGGACACCCCGCTGCTTCGGCCTCCTACCCTTCGACGGCTTGTTGAGACGCGGGTACAGGCTCATGTGCCTGTGGCCATGCTGACGATGGAGTTGCAAAACCCGACCGGTTACGGCCGCATTGTCCGTGATGAGAAAGGGCACGTGATCGGCGTTGTTGAAGAGCGTGACGCCACGCCGGAGCAGCGCCGATGTCGCGAATGCAACCCTTCCATCTATGCCTTTGATGGCCCTCGGCTTTGGAAGGCGCTCGCCCAACTGCGCCCTAACAACGCCCAGGGAGAGTACTACCTCACGGACGTCATCGGCTGGTTTGTGCAACAAGGGGCGCCTGTGGAGACTGTGGCCTTGGAAGACCCTAACGAGGCCATAGGCATCAACACACGTGTGGAGTTGGCACAGGCTGCGGCGTTGCTGAGGGCACGCCTATTGGAAAACCTTATGCTCTCCGGGGTTACCGTAGTAGACCCCATGAGCACTTGGGTAGATGTGGATGTAACGGTGGGGCAGGATAGCGTCATACAACCAAATACGCTGTTGCTAAAGGGCACACAGGCCGGAGAAGAGTGCGTTTTGGGGCCGTTTGCACGCATCGAGGGCTGTCGGTTGGGGAACCGGGTGCAGGTGTACGCCTCTTGGCTGGCCGATAGCGTATTAGAAGATGATGTACGTGTGGGCCCCTACGCCCAGATTCGACCAAACTCTCATTTAGGGGTAGGGGTGCGTATAGGCAACTTTGTGGAACTCAAAAACGCCCTGCTTGGCCCACGTGCCCAGGCAGCGCATCTCTCCTATCTTGGCGATGCGGAGATAGGGGAGGGAACCAATATCGGTGCAGGCACCATAACTTGTAACTACGATGGCTTTCAGAAACACCGCACGCAGATCGGCCCGCGCGCTTTTGTGGGTTCCCACTCCACGCTGGTGGCGCCGGTGGAGATCGGGGAGGGTGCCTTTATCGCGGCCGGCTCGGTGATCACGGCTAACGTGCCCGCCGACGCTTTGGCTATTGCCCGCTCGTATCAGACCGTGAAGGAGGGGTGGGCTGCGGACTATAGGCGACGCAAAGCCGGCAAGGGAGAGTAGAAGAACACCTCTAAATAAGGTAGATTCTATAAACGAAATTTTTTGCGTTTCGTGTTCGCGCAACAGGCAACCAATTCTGGTTTTGCGTGAAAATTGGCGCATGTAAGGGTACGCGGAGGACGAGCAGACCACGCTAAAGAGCGGGAGGGTTGACCCGCCGAAAGCACATCGCCCAACGAGGCGACATCTAAGCGATTACAGGCCCTATGGCAAGGAGAGAGCGGATGCAAACCAACACCCTGCGCGTTTTCACAGGGAACGCCAACCCGGAGTTGGCGGCAAAAATTGCTCGAGAGCTTGGCATCGAGCTTGGTGCAATACAGGTCAGTAA